>CAMOMM010000070.1 GCA_946619805.1 uncultured Bacillota bacterium
GTATCATCAGTTTTTGCGCGGAGATGTCTCTTCTTATGATCAGCTGATGATCCGCTATGGCGACAGTGTGACCTTTTACATTAACGGTTATACCAATAACCTGCGGGACGGGGAGGATCTGATGATCGAAGCCTTTGCCCGCATAATGGTCAAGAAACCGTTCATTCAGAAAGGAGCCTTTAAGGCTTATCTGTATAAAACGGCCAGAAATCTGGCGCTGCGTTTCTGTGAAAAACGAAAAGGAGTAATAGTCTTCGGTCTGGAAGAACTTAACAAGGAGCTGTCTGACTCGATGCTGAATGATGCTGCAGGGAATGACAGTGAACGAGAGGCCATATTGCACATGTGCCTGGAAAGGATCGATCCGGAATTAAAGGAAGCCTTATGGCTGGTATACTGTGATGAGCTGACTTATGCGCAGGCAGCTGAGGTAATGCATGTATCAGTCAAGAGAATAGACCATCTTCTTTCCCGAGGGAAAGAACACATGCGCAGAGAACTTAGAAAGGAGGGTATCAGCAATGCGTACAAATGAAGAAAGAATCAGATTAATGCATCAGAAAGCATTGCTGCTGGAGCAGGAAAACAGAGAAAAGAAAATCAGATGGCTGCAGTACGGCAGTGTCGGTTTGGCTTTTGCCATGACGATCCTTCTGGCACTGATAATGCCGCGCTTTGCCCAGCTCAGCATTGAGGGTGCCGTTCCTGACAACATGATTGCCAGCATCTTTGCCCAGAATAAGACTCTGTCTTTCATCATAATTGCGATCCTGTCTTTCATACTGGGCATTTCCGTAACGGTATTCTGTTACTGTCTGAAGAA
Organism: uncultured Bacillota bacterium; assembly: GCA_946619805.1. Lineage (GTDB taxonomy): Bacteria > Bacillota_I > Bacilli_A > Erysipelotrichales > Erysipelotrichaceae > RUG521. The sequence continues at coordinate 824 of CAMOMM010000070.1, forward strand.
GAGCACGGAAGAGAGGCATATTGATGTTTCTGATTGAGCAGATCGAAAATGTCTTCCAGCTGGTTGCGCTGGGCATTCTGACTTTTCTGACGATTTACAGGTCCGTAACCACTCATAACAGGATCTGGGGTTTACTGTCCATGTTCTATGCTACGGTGACCCTGGGAAATCTGTACTGGTTTCTGTACATGATGTTCTATCAGGAAACCCCTTTTTATGATTTCATTCCTGATTTCTGCTGGATGTCTTCGGTTCTGTTTATGGTTGTACTGCTGCTGCAGATCAGAACGACAGAATGGAACTGGAGGGAAAACAAAGCGTACCTGCTTATTCCGGTCTTTACCTTTGCAATGGCGCGGTTTTACATGCGCTGGGGTGAATATCTGTCAAACATAGCCTATGCCATTGCCATGACCATACTTTTATACTGTTCGCTGAAGGGACTGTTTGAGGTTGAAAAAGAATCGCGCAAGAGCACGCTGTATTTTGTGACCACGGCATACTGTGTGGTGGAATACTGTCTGTGGACAGCTTCCTGTTTTTCCTGGGAAGGGTTCATTGTAAATCCTTATCTTATTCTGGATATCATGCTGACACTGGTATATGTTGCCTTATATCCGGCAGCTGGAAGGGTGGTACGGGATGAATTACATTGAGAACATTTACATTTGCCTGGTAGCACCTATTCTGATTTCGATCCTAAGTCTGCGCGGCAGGGGACGTCCGATGATGATCTTTGTCTTCAGCGGCATGACGGCCTGTCTGCTGTCCTCTTACATCAGTACTTTTGTGGCAGCGATGGCCGGCATGGATTATACGACGGCTTCAATAACCGTTACTCCGGTCGTGGAGGAACTGATGAAGCTGCTGCCGACGCTGTTCTATCTGCTGATATTTGAACCGAAGAGAAGAGACATTCCATTCTGCCCGATCATGATCGCGGTTGGCTTTGCAACGCTGGAAAATGTCTGCTATCTTGTTCAGAACGGTTCGGATCAGTTCTTCAATCTGCTGATCCGCGGTTTCGGTACCGGAACGATGCACATGTTCTGCGGCAGTCTGACTTTTGTCGGCATCGTCTTTTTCTGGGATAAGCTGTGGTTACGAATTGTCGGAACTTTCGGCTTACTGGCTACAGCCATTACCTACCATGGCATTTACAACATGCTGGTATTACAGCCGGGTACGGTTTCCTACATCGGCTATCTGATCCCGCTGGTGTCCGTTACCCTGTGTGCGCTGTGGTATAACCGCGAGTCGTGAGATGAAATCAATATAATTGTTGAAATTAACCGGATTTTCCGGTTTTTTTGTTTTTTACCGGGGAATTTTCGGTTCTCTACGTATCTATATAAGTGAAAGGACTTAATAGGTTTTTTGGATATGAGATCGGATGAAGAAAGAATTCTGCTGCTTCATCGGAAAGCGCAGAAGCTGCATTATCAGAAAATGACGAGAACCTTTGGTGCTGTAACAGCGTGTCTGCTGATTGCGCTGGTAACAGTGATCGTTAAGGTTGACATACCGCTTCAATCGCTTACCGGCAACGGTCTTGCTGCATCTTCCCTGCTGGGAGAAGAGGCGGGCGGTTACGTACTGGTTGCGGTGATCTCGTTTGTGGCAGCGGTATGCCTGACGGTGTATTGCATTAAAAGAAGGAACAGAAAAACCTGGGAGGATAAGGAGAATCTATGAAAAAATGGAGTACATTCTTAAAGAGAGGCATCATTGCCATACTGATGCTGAGCATGATGTTTACAGGAGTATTTTCAGCTTTTACAGGATCGGTAGTCCATGCAGAAGAAGATGAAGATAATACCGGTAAGGCAATCTATGAGCAGGTTGAGGCCATGGGTAACAGAAACCCACGGGACTGGGGATCTGATAAGGATCCGTTTGGCTACGGCAAGGATGTGCCGTTCTATCTCAATCAGCAGCAGGAACTTCTGATACTGAAGTCAAAGGGTGTATCGGGCGGTAACAATATGAAATCATATGATACCTTTAAGTCCGGTAACATTAATTATCCGTTCAGCGGTGCCAAAAGTACCTGGGACAAGAACATTAATGGCAAGTATACGCTGAGCTTTATCCGTTCAGTGGCTTTTGACCCGAGCGGATCAGGCAGAAAGGATCACGTTGCCTATATTGGAATATACTCCAAGGAAAACAATGACCCTGATGATAACCCGCCACTTATTCAGATATGGGTAATGGATAAAAACGGCCGCACCAGTGACCGAATTGACATTACCGATGCCATCTGGATGTGTGACAGCTACACTTATAACAACAGAAACATGTGGGACTTCAATGCCATGAACTTCATTGACATTACAGCCGGTGACTATGACAAGGATGGCAAGGATTCTCTGGTTGTATGGGCCTGTGGCACTAAGCCGACCTTAAGGGAAGTTGCCTGTACGGTTAAGTCCAGCGGAATATCATTAAGCATCCGCAGCGGTGACGGCTATCCTGATGATGACGGTTCACTGTTCCTTAAGCCTTACACTCATAAAACCGGTGATGAAATGGTTTATAACAGAATACATGGGGCTATTGATACCGGTGACCTTAACGGCGATGGAATCGACGATCTGGTTGTCTTAAGCTATGTAAACCGTGTAAAAGATGAATTAAGGAATAAGGTAACGGAATATTATCTGCCTAACCTGGCAGTCAGCTATGGTGTCGCAGGTTCCAGCACAGCCATTGTCAGAGGCGAGAATGCCGTAAGACATGTATATGCCTGCTGGTCAGATGGCTACGAGTGGCGTGAAGCTCCGGCTGCCGCCGGTCTGGCTGTCGGTGACATCAATGGTGACGGTATTGATGAAGCAGTTGTTGCCGGTTTCTTCCATGAAATCAAAGGTATCCTTGGCCAGGAGGTAAAAAAACCTTATAACATCTTGGACCCGGAAAAACTGGTAGTAAGCATTCATGGCAAGGATCTCAGACAGTTATTGGTACAGAGGGATCTGCCTACCAATGAATGGACCCGCGGTTCAGCCGGATATGGCGGACTTTTCCTGAAGGACAGCACTGAAGGTGACCACAGCTGGCAGCAGACCGGTGTGGAAACCGTAGCAATCAACGGTAAAGGCCGTCCGGAACACATCTTCATCAACGGTACTCTGTATACGGTAAACGGATCCAAACTGTCAGCTGTATATACAGGTGATTACTTTAAGGCAGCAGATAAGGGAATGGGTATGATGGAGACTGAAGAAACATATATCCGTTCGATGGCTGTCGGTAACTTTGACGGTAACGAAGAGGGTTATGAGCAGATTGCCTATGTCATAGGTGGGGCTGATCGCCATAATGTCGGTAATGTCAAATATACTCAGGGCATGATGGGCGGTATCTATAAGAAGGACGGTGCGGTTTCTCAAACAGCTGTAGATTACTACAGTACTGACACGGATGTCATGGAGGATAACTATTATCCGAGTTCTTCATCCAGCTGTGAATTAAGTGATGTACTCAGCTATGAACTGACAGCCTGGGATACTGACAGTGACGGCTTACGTGTCAAATACATCGGCAAGTCATTCAACTATACTGACCCTACTGTCATGGCGGTTCTGCAGGCTCCACCTTATTTTGAGGAACTGAAAGGGGCCATGACCGGCTATGAAACGGCTTATACAATTACGACTTCATATTCATACGCAACCGGTGAAGGAAAGAGCACTTCCTTCTCCATTGGCGCAGAGCTGGAAGTTGAAGCAGAAGTGGTCAAGCTTAATGCTGAATTAAGCTATGCGACCAGCTGGGAAAAGACCTTTACAGATGAATTAACGACAAGTGATGAATATACCTTCAAAGCAATCGGTGAGGACCAGGTTGTACTGTACCGTACACCGGTAACAAGCTATACTTACCAGGTTGAAGTAAACGGAAATTTCAGTGATGCCAATACGACAACGCTTTCTTTCCCAGGTATTCCGTCAAAGGCATTAATGAGCCTGAAAGACTATAATGCCTTTGTGGAATACTACAATGCGGAAAACCAGAGAAGAGCAGAACGGGAAGGGCTGAGCGGTGAAGTTCCAAAGATGAAGAAGATCACTGATCAGTATCTGGGTAACGAAGGTGATCCTTTCGGATACATGCAGGATACCGATGATCACAGTAATGTAACGATCCTGCAGACTACTCCTAACAGTTTTGAAGTAGGCTCAAGCTCTACAGGCTATGCCTGGTCCCAGGAGCATTCCGCCAGTGAAGAAGAGACCATGGAACATGGCTTCAACTTCGGTTTCAGCATGATGTTCCAGCTGCGTTCACCTGTCGGACATACAGGTGTCGGTCTGGCAGTAAAGACCTCTCTGGAATACATGGAGTCAACCAGCGTCAGTGAAACCAATGCCAAGGGCAAGGGTATCAGCTGCGAAGTCGGCAACATGGATCCGGAAAGTCTGGAAGAAATGAATGTTTCCAAGGTGGCTGCCAATCAGTACGGTTTCAGCTATCAGCTGGTGACCTGGCCTTCCGGCATCAAGTCAATTGAGAATCTGGAAGACTGGGAGCACGATGAAGATGAACCATCCACCAAGACGGTAGATGTTCCTATCTACGGTTACCTGTTATCAGGTACCAAGGCCGGGGCTCCGATGGTTAATGACCTCTATGGTGAGTTTGTCAAGGATGACAGTAATGCCATTAACATAAAGCTCAGCTGGAGCGACCCGTCAACTGAAAACAGACCGGTAGGCGAATATGTCATTTACCTTGATGAAAGGGATGGCAGTTTAAGAGAAATTGCCACGGTATCACCTGATACGACAGAATACATTTTCAAGGATCTTGACGGACGTGATGCTTATTCATTCATGATCAGAGCCAGAAAAGATGTGAATGACAGCGTAGGTGGCGTTGATTCCAACAGAGCCTATCTGTATCTGGGTGCACCGGCAATCCATTCCATTGAACTGATTTCTTCTGATCAGTCAAAGGATACCT
>CAMOMM010000071.1 GCA_946619805.1 uncultured Bacillota bacterium
CTTGAAGAGCACTTCCGGATTATGATCGCTTCTGATGGCTTTCTTAAGATCACCGAAGGTATCGACATAGTATTCATAATTGGCCATAACCGGATCACCCATGTCAGGCTTCATGTCCTTCAGATTGTAGATTATCAGAGCTGATGAGAGAGCCATGATACCACCGAAAGTTTCCGGATACATCAAACCGGTATGCAATGCCCCATATCCGCCCATGGACAGTCCGCCGATCAGAGTATCTTCCCTTTTCTGTGCCAGATTGAAGGTGTCTCGCAGATACTTTATCAGATCTTCACCGATGAACTTGCAGTTCTGCCTGCCGGTGGCTTTCTTGTCAACATAGAAGTCCAGGCCGCCTGTAGGCATTACCACTGCCAGATTGTACTTCATCGAGAAATCGGCTGCTGCTGAATTATAGAGCCAGTCATCGCAGTCACCGCTGTAACCGTGTAACAAGATCAGTGTCTTGGCCGGCCTTCTATAATATGGATTGCCCTGCAGAAAGACCGGCAGGTTTTCCGGTTTTTCCGGCAGATGAATATAGAATTCCCCGTTACGGGCCAATGCCCGGGAACGGAACTTGACAAAGTGCGTTGACATTATTATTAACCTCTTTTCCACATATTTCCGATTTTATTGTAAAGGAGCTGGGTTTATAAAAATATTAAAAAAGTGTTATGGATTTTCGACTTTCACTTTTGAACTTAAAATAAAGTATTATTATCTAAAATCGAAATGACTTTTTTGAAAGAAATGTGAAATTTTCTGTGATTAAATTAAATCAGAGAGAAAGAACTCAACAATAGGGAGGAAAAAATTACAATGAAAAAACTATTTGTTCTTTTAATTGCCTTACTGATGCTGATGGGACCTATCGCAGGTTGTACCAAGCCGGCAGACGAAGGTGAAAAGAAGTCAGTCATCACTCTCGACATGTCTACTCTGTTCATCGTTCCAAACCTGGAAGCAACACAGAAAGTAGAAGATCAGCTGAATGATTATCTGACAAACACTCTTCATGAGACATTCACAGTTCATCTGAAGATCACTGCAATCTCTGACTATTTCTCAAAGATTCCTATGGAATTAGCCAGCGGCGGCGAGGATGCACCGGATGTAGTACAGGTATTCGGCATGGCCGACTGGGTAAACAACGGTTACATTCTGCCTCTGGATGACTATCTCGACAAGGAATTAAAGCCAACTGTAGATCTGATCGGCAACATCATCGGTTCCGGTAAGATGGCTGGCCACACTTACATGATCCCTCGTTACTTCGGTACAGTTCTTGACTGGAAGTTCATCTACAACAAGGAACTCGTTGACAAGGCCGGTGTCGATGTATCAAAGGCAACTAACATTGACAACTTAGGTGATGTCTTAGCTGAATTAAAGGCTGCATATCCAGAAGAACACTTCTTAGTATACTGCGACCAGTTCAACAGACTTTATGCTCTGATGGACCACACTTCTGTTATCGGCACATATGCTGCAACAGTAGGCGAAAGCACTCAGTTATACAACTACTATGAAACCGAAGCATTCAAGAAGGCCATCTACAAGGCATATGAATTCCGTCAGAAAGGCTATGCCGATCCAGAAGGATCAGCCAACACCTTATCACATGACGCAGTTGTCATGGGCGGTTCAAGCAAGGGCGTTATCATGGGCCACTCTGCAGATAGTGAAGGCATCGCTCAGATGTTCACCAAGACAAACACTTACGGTGCAACATTCGGTGCTGTAAATATCGGTATCGATGACCTGTCAACTGATACATTAGGTATCGGTATTGCTCACTACTGCAAGGACCCTGCAGCTGCAGCAAGATTCATCAACCTGTTATACGTCGATGACTTCGTATGGAACACAATCATCTACGGTGCTGAAGGCCAGGACTATGTATGGAATGAAGACCACACAAAGGTAAGATATCCTGATGGCTTAGACTTCAACTCTGTACCATACAACTGCATCTACTCCTGCGGTATGATCGGTAACGGTTTCAGAGGTCTGGAATATGAAACAGATGACGAATCCGGTTCAGACAGAGAATATGGCAAGTGGTTAATGGAACACGCTTGGTGCCCACCTCTGTATGGCTTCACACCTACAACAGTCAACGTCATGAACGAAATCACAGCAGTTTCCAACGTTGTAGAACAGTACAGCAAAGTATTAATGTATGGTGACGTTAATCCTGATGTAGAATACCCTAAGTTCCTTGAGGCTCTGAAGACAGCCGGCATTGACAAGATCGTAGCTGACTTCCAGGCACAGGCAGACGAATGGTATAAGCAGAATCACTAAGATTCATTACCTTATGTCATAAACAGGCGGGTGGATATCCACCCGCTTTTAATGTATAATGAAATTTAGAAATTATTTTTTAAAGATGAAAAACTCATGGGTAAAGAAGGTTACTGCTCTGCTTGCCGGAATACTGCTGACGTCAGTATTGTTTTTTGCGGTCGTTTCAATTACCTACAGAGGACTTTATGAACAGTCAGTTCTCTCCGTCAGCAATACCTATTCCTCCCAATGGACTGCTTCAATTGACAACCGTCTCAACACCATGTATGAGCATCTGTATGATCTGCTGGTGACCCTTTATAACAAAACAACCATCAGGCCGGGATCAGAACCGATGAATTACACGGAAACCACTGAAATGCAGGATGCCATAAACTACAAGGTCATGACATCATCGGATATTACCGCGGTTTTCCTTATTGACAGTGAAAGCAGTACCTATCTTTTTTCCAATAACGCCTCCCTGCCCCAGCCAAAATCATTTACTCTGAAAATGTTTCTGCAGCAGTACGGGCTTCAGGCAACTACTTCTCTGAACAACCGCATCTGGAGCATCATTGATGTTCTTGATACCGGCTATTATTATAAATCAATAAAGTTAGGCAAATATGTCGTCGGAATCGTTTCCGACTGTTCCCTGTATGGCATTCAGCAGAATTACAATCAGGACATTAACCGTGGAACCTGCTTTATCAAGAACAGTGATGATCTGATCTGGTGTCAGGGTGACATCAGTTTAAAGGAGCTGGTTTACCAGGGACGCAAGGATGACTATTTCAACCACGGATATGCCATCTCGGTAACAGATCAGCAGATGGCTGATGCTTCAACGGTGTACATCATTGAACCGCAGCCTTACAAGCTGCCGGTAAACCTGGCACTCTGGTTTCTTGTCTTTGACAGTGCCATCTGCGTCCTTCTTGTCGCGATCCTGGTAGATGACCTGAACCGCCGCATTACGGCCCCGGTCAACAAGCTAATTGAAGCCAATCAGCAGCTGGCAGATGGAAACCTTGATTACCGTCTGCAGCCTTCCGAAGCCGGAAGCAGTGAATTCGAAGGTCTTTATGAAAGCTTCAACAACATGACGGAAAAGATAGAAAATCTGACCATTGAATCATATGACCTGAAACTGAAAAGAGAGGAAAACCGTCTGAAGATGCTCAGAGCCCAGATGCATCCTCACACCTTCCTTAACGCCATTTCCACCGTCAGCAACATGACCTATACCAGTACCCCGGAAAAGATCAGAGAATACATCTCAGCCTTTGCCCGCTTTACCCGCTACATGCTCAACAAGTCCAACGACTGGACTACCGTTGCCGAGGAGATCCAGCATATCCAGAACTATGTAACCATGCAGAAGATCCGTTTCCCGGACAGCATTGAAATCACTTTTGACTGCCCGGCAGAAGTCCAGCAGATCAGAATTCCGTATCTGATCCTGTTCTCTCTGGTTGAAAACTCCTTCAAGCATGCCATGACCCTGGTCAATACGATGTACATCAACATTTCCGGGGAAACCTATGAAGAAGAAGGCTTCAGAGGCATCCGCCTGATTGAGGAAGATAACGGCAACGGCTTCTCAGCTGAAGCCTTAGCCAAACTGGAAGATCCGGGAAACAATGAACCTTTCACCAAGGAACACCTTGGCCTGACCAATGTACGCTACAGTCTCAGCATCATCTACAAGAGAGATGACCTGCTGCGACTTTCCAATAAACCTGATGGAGGAGCGCATATCGAACTGCTCATCCCTGAAGAGGAGAATACTAATGAAACTGCTAGTATGTGATGATGACATTTCCACGATAGATGTCATCCAAAGTCAGCTTGACTGCCGTGAACTTGGAATTTCCAAGATCTTACGTGCTTATAACGGCATAATGGCCCGCGAGGTAATTGACCGGGAAGATCCCGATCTGATCCTGTGCGACATCGGCATGCCTTTAAGCAACGGCATTGAAGTCCTGAAATACGCCTTTGAAAAGAACCCCGATGTGGAGTTCTCTTTCCTGACCTGCTATGAAGAGTTTGAATATGCCAAGATCGCCATTAAATACGGAGTAACCAGCTATCTGACCAAGCCTTTTGACCTGGAAGAGATCAAGGTCTCCATTCAGAAGATGATTGCCAATGCCAGGGCCAAAAGACGGCCGCAGCCTGACCAGAATCAGCATGACCTGCTGCTTTCATCGATCTTCCGTCAGGCCTGTGACGGTGTCTTAGGCTCAACCCGTGAACTGGTCAATGCCGGTTTACGCTACAATAACATCGATTTTGACGCCGACAGCCAGTGGCGCATCGTCTTCACCTGTTCCGACATGACTGATGCCATCCAGAAGACCTGGAGCCGTCAGCTGCTGCTATTTACCTATGGCCGCATTCACGATGAAGCCCTGCTTGACTACATCGGTTCCGCTTATACCGTTGTCAATTCCGACAGCCGTTTCATCTGGGCCATGTGCTTTGTACGCGAAGCATTAAGTGACAGTGAAATCAAAGCCAAGTGTGAAAAGCTCATCAGCTTTACCAACAAATACATGTCGCTTAACCCGGCCGTACTTATCAGTGATGTCTTCCCGTTCTATCAGGCATCTTCGGTAACAGTTGACCTGTATGACCGCATGCGCCGTATCCGTTACTATGGCGGGAAAATATCAATGGTCGGCCAGGAAAGCGTTCCTGATGTATCTCAGGAAGTTCAGATCAATGCCAACCAGGTTTTATGGTATCTGAAGAAACGTGACCAGGCCGGATATGACGAATACATCAACATGCTTATAGAAAAACTGCCTTCCTCACCTGAAGCCTACGCCCAGTTCCGCAACGAACTGGTCAACATCTTTGTCACCTATTTCCGTGACAACGGCAACAGCACCAACCAGATATTCATGAACCCAGCCATCGTTTCACTGGATGAAAAGGCCACTACCGGCAAGAAAGACCTCACGGCTTATGCCAAGGGGCTGTATGATCTGCAGCAGTCCATGATGCAGGAAATGATTGACTCCGAAGACATCATTGTCCGCGCGAAACGCTACATTGATGAAAACTACCATGAAAACATTGACCGCAATGACGTGGCAGCGGTGGCTTTCGTTACCCCGAACTACTTATCCAAGCTCTTCAAGAATTCCATGAACATGAATCTGCGAGAGTACATCAATCAGCTGCGTGTGGAAGAAGCCAAGAGGCTGTTACTGTCAACATCAATGAGCGTCAGTGAAATAGCTTCCTATGTCGGTTATTTCAACATTTCCTACTTCTCTACGGTATTCCACAAGATCGTCGGAGTATCACCTTTTGACTGGAGACGGGACAAGGGAGGACAGCAGGATGAAGCTCAGTGAACAGATAAGGAAAGACCGTAAACAGCTAAATGAAATGCAGAGCACTACA
>CAMOMM010000072.1 GCA_946619805.1 uncultured Bacillota bacterium
CTCCAATAAGATTTCGGTGAGTTTACTGATAATTCAAAGAATAATATAATATCAGTAGGAGAAATTGACCTGTTTTTAATATGAATCTAACTGACTATCTGAGAGATGATACTCTTATAATCTGCCCTGAGGAAGTAAAGATGGCAGCCCTGCAGTACATGAATGCCAAACGTATTCTGCGTACGGTCAAGTTCATGAGCATGGAGGAATACCGTCAGAATTACTTCTTTACCTATGACAGCCATGCTGTCCTTTATCTGCATCAGAAATACAGCTATAAAGTCCAGGTTGCCAAAATGATTTTAAGCAGTCTTTATCCACTGAGGGATGAACATTATGGCATACCTGAACTGGATAAGTGGGTCGACATAAAGAATGATCTGAAAAAGGAAGGATTACTGAAATATAATCCGCTGTTTCACGATTTCCTGAAGAGGGTAAAGACGGTTGTTTACGGTTATGGAAAACTGAGTGAATTCGACAGAAGCATAATCAACGGGGAAGTTGTTCCATTTGAAATGAAGAGTGTCCCAAATGAGGTCTGTGAATTCAACAATATGGAAGAGGAGATGGAATACCTCTATAACAGTATTGCGGATCTTCTGAATAAGGGTGTCAATATCAATGATATCGTCATCATGAACATGACTGATGAGAATGAACCTTTCATCAAGCGTTTTGAACACTACTTTAGTATCCCGATTGACTACAAAAAAGGTGATTCAGTAATCGGCACTTCTCTGGGAAGAGAGTTCTTAAGGTGGATCGATGAATACGATCACCAGGAGATTTTTGATAAGCTTCAGGATTATCAGGACAGTCCGATGTATGGCAAGCTGGTAGCCTTGCTGAATAAATACATAGAATTTGACTTAAAAGATGTCAGGGATCTGATACATGAAGATCTGCTTAACAGTAAAACTGAAACGCCATTAAGAAACAATGTGGTAAAAAATATTGGCATGTTTACTCCATTGAGGGATTCCGTTCATGTTTTCCTGCTGAACTTCAATGAGCGGTTCCCGGCCATGAAGAGGGATACGGACCTGATCAGTGATGCCCTGAAACCACTGGTTGGCTTGCCTTCCAGTGAAGAGGAAAATCTTCTGATAAAGGAAAATACCCTGGCCTATCTGTCAGGCATAAAGAATCTGCATCTGAGTTACAGCAAGCGTTCGCCATTCACGGAATACCGTCCAACCACTTTGATTGATGATCCTGTGTCTGTGAAGTATGAACCTTCATATAAATATACTGAAAAATATAATAAAGCAAGACTCTACTACAGTCTGGAAGAGTACAGAAAATACCGTAATGAGAATGATGATCTGAAGAAACTCTATTCCAACTACGGTCCAGGTGACTACATGGAATATGACAACCAGTTTACCGGTCTGTCTGCCGAACAGTTAAGCCGGATGAAACCTCCGGTACTGTCCTACAGCTCCATGGATTCATTCTATAAATGTGCTTTCAGATATTATCTTGACCATAAACTGAAACCGCAGGAAAGTGATGGAAACTTCTATTCGCGACTGGGTACTTTTTTCCATGACATCCTGCAGCAGGCTTTCCATCCCGGCTTTGATTTTGAGGAGGCCTGGAACAGTTATCTGACCAGGGAAACTGTATATACCAGCAGTGAGGAGGAGTTCTTCTGCAGCAAGCTTAAAGAAGATCTTAAACTCATCATTCAGAACATCAGTGAACAGAAGTCTCACTCCCGTCTGACCAGTGATCTGTCTGAACAGAAAGTTCTGTGGTTTGATAACCGCGAACCGGCCTTTACAGGTTTTATTGACAAAGTCGCCTATTACAAAGGGCCTAACAGTACACTGGTAGCCATCATTGACTATAAGACCGGCAAGACAACGCTGGACCTTAACCTGGTTGATTACGGACTTTCGATGCAGTTGCCTTGTTATCTGTTCTTAATGAAGCATATCAGCAGCAGTGTGATCGGGGATCCGTCACAGTTTGAATATGTTGGCTTTTATCTGCAGCATCTGATCGCTGATCCGCCGAAAGCTGACGGGTATACCACCATCCGGGAACAGAAAAGGAATTTCATGAAACTGGACGGCTATTCCACTGATAATGTGGCCAGGTACAGTTATTTTGATGATACCCTGAGCGAGCAGGGCAGCATGTTTGTCAAATCAGTAAAACTGACCAAATCAGGTGATTTATATAAGAGAAGCAGGACAATTGATGATCAGACCATCGATACTCTGACTGCTCTGACTGAGCAGAAGATTAGGGAAGCCAGGGAGAGCATCAGAAAAGGCGAATTCTTTATCAACCCTAAATGGATCGGATCAAAGAATGTATCCTGCCGGTACTGCCCTTATACGGATATCTGTTACCGCCGCAACAGCAACTTCGTCAATCCGGGTAATCAGGAGATAACGGATACTGAAGGAGAGGAGGAAGAGTTATGAGCGTAAACTGGACTAAAGAACAGCATGATGCGATTTACCACAAAGGCCATAACATCCTGGTCTCTGCCGGAGCGGGTTCCGGAAAAACAGCTGTATTAACCGAAAGGGCCTTACAGTATGTTTTAAGCGGCAAGGACATTGACCATATGCTGATACTGACTTTCACCAATGCGGCCGCAGCCCAGATGAAGGAAAAAATCAGAAAGAAGATAAAGGAATGCACTGAACTTGATGGGGATGCAAAAAAGAAGCAGCTTAACAAGATCGATTCGTCCTACATCATGACCTTTGATGCCTATGCTTTATCACTGGTTAAGAAGTATCATTATCTGCTGAATGTCTCCAAAAATGTCAATATCATCGAAGCCAATATGCTGGATATCAGATTCAGCGAGTATCTTGATGAGATCATGGCAGAAAAGTATGAAAACCATGAGGTCAGGTTTGAAAAGATGATCGGTGATTTCTGCTCTCGTGATGACCGAAATGTCCGTAAATGGGTGGAAACCATCTATAACAAGCTTCTGTTAAGGGACGACAGGGATGAGTATCTCACTAGCTATATTGATAACTATTACAGCGAAGACTATGCAGACAGCCTTTTCAACCGCTATTCGGAAAGCCTCATAGAAGAACTGAAGACTCTGGATGACATGTTCAGCCAGCTGTCCGCTCTGGATACCGGTAACTTTGATGAATACTACCGAGCTTTTAAACCGCTGTTGCAGGCAGGCAGCTATGAGGAGATAAGAAGTAAACTGGAATTTGATATTCCGACCAGAAAGAAGTTTTCTCCGGCAGCCAGAAACCTCAGTGACAGAATAGCCAAGAAAATCTCAGCTCTGCGTGATGAACTGATTTACACTGAAAAGGAAGTAAAGGAAAACTATCTTTCTACCAGAGACTATGCCGAAGAACTGATCGACATAGTCAGAAAACTGTATGAGAGACTGGATGAATATAAGAACAACAATGATCTGTATGACTATTCAGACATTTTCGCAATGGCTTTGAATATCGTCAAAGAGCACGAAGACATTCGTAAGCAGATCAGTGATTATTTCTTTGAGATAATGATCGATGAGTATCAGGATACCAATGATCTGCAGGACTACTTCATTTCTCTGATCTCTTGTGACAATGTCTACATGGTTGGGGACATCAAGCAGTCCATCTACCGTTTCCGTAATGCCAATCCTGATATCTTTCAGCAGAAGTATGCCGAGTACAGGAAAGAAGCCGGCAGTGCTGAAGTCATCGACCTGCTGCAGAACTTCCGTTCCAGAAAGGAAGTAGTGGATTCCATCAATAAGGTATTTAGCAGACTGATGGATAATGAAGTAGGCGGGGCTGACTACCGGAAAGAACATGAAATGCGCTTCGGTCAGAAAGAGTATGTCAACGGCAAGTCAGATTATGACATGGAGATACTGAGCTATGTTCATGACAGAAACAGTTATCCGTTCAATACTGATCCTGCTTTCAATAAGGATGAGGTTGAAGCCTTTATCGTGGCTCAGGATATCAAGAAGAAAATGGCTGATGGCTTTGAAGTCTATGACTTCGATCTGAAGAAACTCAGGCCGGCGACTTACAGTGATTTCTGTATCCTGATGTCCAAGTCAAAAAACTTTGATCTGTTTAAAAAGATTCTGACTCTTAACCGGATACCGGTCCGCATTGAACAGGATGAGGAGATAAAGGGCAGTGACCTTCTGACTGTCATCAAGAACATTTTCAGACTGCTTGACGGTTATCAGAAACAGGATGAAGGGATCATCAGATATAACTTCATTTCCTTAGCCCGTTCTTTCCTGGTGGAAATGGAGGACAGTGAAATATATGACGTTGTGACCAATGACAGGATTGAATCCACGGATCTGATGAAAAAGATCATGCTGATCAGTGAAAACATTGAAGGAAAGACCATAACCGATCTGCTGGATGAGATCATTGACCAATTTGAAGTATACGAACGAATGGCCCGCATTGGCGAGCTCAATGACAACCTGGTCAGAGTCAACTATCTCTATCAGTGGGCTCATAATCTGAACACTCTGGACTACAGCTACATGGAATTTGTGGAATATCTGGATCACATCTTTGATGATGAGAGAAAGCTGCAGGTAGGTCTGAATAAACCTGACATTGATGCGGTAAAGATCCTGACAATCCATAAATCAAAAGGACTGCAGTATCATATCTGCTACTTCCCGCAGCTGGATTCCCATTTCAATGACGATGATCTCAACAAGGCGGTAACCTATGACCCGGAATTCGGTATCATAACACCATGTTTCATTGCGGACAGAGGCAGCATGGATACCATTGCCAGAAAACTGTATAAAGCCAAATATTACAGCGAAAACAGATCGGAGCAGATCCGTCTGTTCTACGTTGCCCTGACCAGAACCATGGAAAAGATCATTCTGGTAATGCCGGATAAAGACAGTGATTATGGAGAAGAAGACATCCTGCCATCCTACATCAGAACCTCCTTCAGCAGAATGGCTGACATGATCGACTATCAGTATGCCGACTATGTCGGAAACAGAACCTGCATTGATCTGGAAAATCCTGATCTGGGCTTCACCAAGGAATACCGCAGCAACACCCTTACCGATCTGGATGTTCTTAAGGATAACAACCGGGAAAAAATCGAACTTGTTCCTTACAGGATTCCTGAACCGGAAGTGGTAATGCGCTCGCACTATTCCAAGTCAACCGGTCTGATCACTGCAGAACTGAAGAATACCATGGAGTTTGGTACGGAAATGCACTATTATCTGGAAACTCTGGATTTCCGTAATCCTGATTACAGTCACATGAATCGTAAGGCTGCGGACAGAGTCAGAAAGTTCATGGAAAGCGATCTGATGAAGAATGCCGCACAGGGCAAAGCATATAAAGAATATGAGTTCGTCTATATGGAGAACGGTGAGATGAAGCACGGCTTCATTGACCTGCTGATGGAGTATGATGATCACTTTGACATCATTGACTACAAGCTGAAACATATCGATGATGACAACTACTTCCTGCAGTTAAGCGGATATCGAACATATCTGCAGTCAATATCAGAGAAACCGGTAAAGTGTTACCTGTACAGTCTGATTGAAGCAAGATTCAGGGAAGTTGAATGATAAACAGAAACAGGGACCGCGAGGTCCCTTTCTGGTCGTCTTCTAAGACGGTTGAGCACGAAGTGCGAAACCAAAACCCACCTGCTAGG
>CAMOMM010000073.1 GCA_946619805.1 uncultured Bacillota bacterium
AAGAAATGAGGATAAGAAATGAGAATACTGGTTTCCAATGATGACGGATTCGATGCTCCCGGGATCCATTCTCTGGCCAAAGCCCTGCGCCCGTTAGGCGAAGTTACCGTGGTAGCCCCGGCTACCCAGCAGACCGCCAAAGGCCACAGCCTGACCATCGGAAGTGAAATAAGAGTGCAGCAGCGTTTCTTTGAAGAAGGAATACCCGGATATGCCGTCTGGGGCACACCGAAAGACTGCATCGACCTGGCTGTTGATGCCCTGCTGAACCACCGTCCTGATCTGATCGTTACCGGAATCAACGAAGGTCCTAACCTCTGTAACGACTGTGTTTCCAGCGGCACCATTGGCGGTGCCATAGCCGGATTTATCAACGGCATTCCTTCAATAGCCACCTCTCTGGACACCGGTGATCACTTTGACTATGACAAATGCGGCCCGGCCATCAGAAAAATCGCCGGATGGTTTCTGAAGATGCCTTATAACCGTGAGTTTGCCTTAAGTGTCAACTTTCCCAACACTGATGAAGACTTCAAGGGAATAGTGGTCGCTGAAAGCGGCGGTTTTCATACCTTCGATGCTCACTACACGGTAGTAAGAGAAGATAGCGATTCCAAATACTATGTCATTCCCGGCGGTTTTGTCGTTCTGAATGATGTAGTAGAAGACCTGGATCATGACATCTATGCCATGTTACAGGGATACATAGCCATGACACCGGTGCATTTTGACATGGTACACCATACTGCACTGGATACATTAAGAAAGGACTGGAACGAATATGATGAATGAACTGAAGAAGCAGACAGTCTGCCATATCGAAAATAACAAAGACGAGACGATGCAGCTGGGCAATACCCTTTTCAATACACCGGAACTGGGCTTCAGAGAATTCAGGACCGGGGAGATCATCAGAAACTATCTTCAGTCTCACGGCCTTAAAGTCGACAGAAGCTTTGCCTATACCGGCTTTTCCGTTACCATCGGTTCAGGAAGACCGCATATCGGCCTGATTGCCGAACTGGATGCCATCCCTACCCGGGGACATCCATGCGCTGACCCGGTTACCACTGCGGCCCATGCCTGCGGACACTCCACTCAATGTACTGCTGCCCTGGCAGCCATGGATGCCATCAACCGGGTAAAGGATCAGCTTAAAGGAACAGTTACCCTGTTTTTTACCCCTGCTGAAGAATTTACCGATCTGCCATACCGTCAGCAGCTGATTAAAGAAGGAAAGATCAGATATCTTTCCGGCAAGGAAAACATGCTGGTGGATGGTATCTTTGACGATGTTGACTGCCTTATCCATCTGCATGCCATGGGAGATGACAGATACCGTTTCTCTGTCGGCTCTACCTTAGCAGGTTTCACCTACAAAAAGATCACTTTCATTGGCAAGGCTGCTCACGCTGCCACCATGCCGCATCTGGGAATTAACGCTCTCAATGAGTGCGCCCTGTTCCTGAATGCCATAGCCTACTTAAGAGAAACCTTCAGAGATGAAGACATGGTCAGAGTGCATGGCATCATTGATGAAGGCGGCAATACCGTCAACTCCATTCCTGATAAGGTCGTCTATGAATGCTATGTCAGAACTGCCAACTCCGATCTGCTGACCAGACTGAATCAGCAGCTGACTGACACAGCCCATCACTGTGCTGCTGCCCTTGGCGGATCATGCATCGTTGAAGACATACCGGGTTATTTCCCGTTCATCCAGAATGACAAGCTCAACGAAACAGTTGAAGCCAATATCCTGGACTATGCAGATGCTTCAGTCATCAAGCATCATGAAACTTCCATCGCCGGCGGTGATGTCGGTGATATCTGCCTGTTTAAGCCAATCATTCAGTATGGCTACAACGGAATTACCGGCAGGATCCATGGAGCAGACATGAGGATAGCAGATCCTTATGAGGTATACATTACCCAGGCCAAGATCCTGGCTGGCTGCGTGATCGATCTGCTGGAGGATCCGCAGAAAGTTGAAGAAATAAAAAAGAGCTTCCAGTCAAAAATGACCATGGAAGACTACATTAAATATCTTGAAGGATGAAAAAACCGGCATATACCGGTTTTCATTTGATCTTAACTGTTTTACCCTTATAGCCAAGCAGTTTGGCTATTTTTCTGCCTTCAGCAGGATACTGTTTTACCAGAAATCTGAACATTCTTTCATAGGATTCCTCTGGTGAACGTCTGTACATTTTCCTGACGAAACTTTTCCCATACATCTGTTCTGGAGTGGAATATCTGGCAATGCCCCAGCCATAAGGCTGGCCTTTTTTATCCAGTTCATATTCGAAGTCCGCAGTCAGGACATATCCCTGCATCTGCAGTCTGGTAATTATGGATTCAAAGCCGCTCTTGCCATCCTTTCCCCAGTAACCTGTCAGTTTTTTAAGACCTTTGGATAAAATGGCATCATGTCTGATGAGTTCTTCATAGACATTTATGTCTGCCCCGTCCACTTTCAGGCCATCGTCAATGCGGGCATCAAAATCATAGCCCTCACGGCGGAAGTTCGCAAAGTCAGGATACCATTTCAGGGAAATGTAACCGGCCTTGTTATTGAAGAACTTGCCATACACGACATCTCCCATTCGCAAGACAGGTCCTTTCCATTCCCAGGGACCTTCAACCGAGGTAAACCAGCGGTCTGCCGGAGTATGTTCCTCAATGGAAAAGCCCTTTATTTCATTTTCGAAAAAAGGGAGAAATCCATATTTGAGCACTGCCTCATGCAGTTTTTCCGCACTGTCAAATTGTTCCGTTATCATTTTCAAGCCTGTCAAAATAACTGTTGACTTCATCACGTGAAGTAAAGCGTATGATATTCACATTCCGGCTTTCATTCAGAGCTTTTCTGACCTTAACCCCCTGATTGTCAGGAAACTGCTTAACATATTCATAGAACTCCGGATCAAGTTCTTTTTCTGTCCAGGGCAGATCATCTCTGACGGTACCTATTCTGTCCTTTATTGACTGCAGGCACACTTCCAGCGGCAGATCCAGATAGAAAACCGTATCAGCAAATCCCAGTCGGTAACTCAGCGTTCTGCCATAATTACCGTCCAGTATCCATTCATCACGGTTCATTATCTCCGTTATTCTCTCATCAAATACTTCCCTGGGAACTTCCGTTACATCCGGTTTCCAATAAACCATATCAAGATGATATACCGGTATTCCCAGTATCCCGGATAAACGGCGTGAGAATACCGATTTACCGGCACCAGGGCATCCAATGACCAGTATCTTCTTCATCTTATTTCAGCAGAACTGATCCCCCGATGAATTCTCTCATGATGGAGTTATTCGGGATCATTGAATCATCATAGATCGAATCAAAATATTTCAGGAAGTTCAGCATTCTTCTGGCTTCCGCATATTCAGGTTCCGTTCTCTTGATCCTCTTCAGCAAAGGCTCGGCATACTTCTTCAGTACTGCCAGTTCATATATGCAGTTGGAATTGAAGAAGACATCAGCTTCTGAATTATAAGGGAAGATGTTGACATCTTCACTGCGGCGGACATCCGGCCACATGTCGATCGTTCTCTCTGCCTCACTGTTTCTGAACTTGTAGTCTCTGACTATTCTTCTTAACATGCGGGCATCAGTAGTGGATACACGGTTATGGTGGTCAATGGAGATAGGAGTAAACGGTGAGATGTAGATCTTGAATTTCATGTTGTCGTCAATGCCTTCAGTCAGCAATGAGTTCATGGCATGGATTCCTTCAATGACAATTACGGTATCCTTGTCCAGCTTGGTTATTCTCTTGCCGTAAACCTTGCAGGAATTGTTGAAGTCATAGGTCGGCAGATCCACCTGTTCCCCGTTCAGCAATCCATTGATGTGTTCAACAAACAGCCTGGTATCAATAGCCCTGATGCTTTCCAAATCAGGCTTGCCGTTTTCATCATAGACTCGTTCGCTTTTTTCCTTGTAGTAGTCATCTGTCCCCATGTACAGAGTCTTCTTGCCATTGACACCCAACTGAATGCACAGACGCTTGGCAAAGGTAGTCTTGCCTGAACTGCTAGGTCCGCAGATCAGAACCAGTCTGGCCTTTCTGTCACAGATCATATCGGCAATGTCACTGATCTTTTTCTCATGCAGAGCTTCCTGCATCAGAATGATGTCATCAATATTGTCATAAAGGATCTTTTCATTCAGATCAGAGACGAAATTGACATTCATAAGCGAACCCCAGCGGGCAGCCTCACCAAAGGCAGCATACAGCATGTCCTGTTCCTGATACTCAACCAGTTTATTCGGATTTCCCGGATGAGGGAAGCTGAGGATCAGACCATTGCGGTAAAGATTTATTTCAAACAGACGGATATAGCCGGTTGAAGGAACCATCAGATTGTAGAATACGACGGTTTCATCTTCCAGGGAATATACTTCAATATCATCAATGTTGGTGATACTGTCGATCAGCTTGATAAGTTCTTCCTGCTTTCCCCTCTTGGCTATCTTCAGAGCACCGTCCTTGGTGGCATGTTCCTTGATTATAGGAAGGTCCAGTTCGATGATCTCATGCATTCTGTCTGTCAGCCTGACAACATCGTCTTCATAGATCCTCTTATTCAGGGTAATGTATAAGCCCTTGTTAAGAGAATTACGGACATTTACCAGAACATCCTTGCCAAAAACATCATGAATGGCCTTGATGAAAATCAGAACCAGTGAGTTCTGATAAACCAACCAGGCTTCATTATTCCTCAAATCCAGAAATTCTATCGTACAGTCATGGCTGAGTACGTGAGTCAGAGCTCTGTAGGCATTATCCAGTTTGGCCAGATAGGTAGGATACGGCAGCAGATCTTCAATATCCTTCTGAATGACTTCCAGCGGAACCCCCTCATACTCCTTTACCAGATTAAGATTCTCTATTTTTACTTTGTATTTCATATCAAAAACCTTTCTTTACATGGATTATTAATGTGCTTGTCACTATATTTATTATAACCCAACAGCAGATAATTATATATCTATTTCATTTCATCCGCAAAGCCTGAAGGAACAGCCTTTATTGAAAAAACCGTAAAATCATGCTTTACGGTTTATCAGGTATCTATTTCCGGTTATTCATTTTTACCGCTTCTTTATTCTTCTTATTTATTGTCCGGTACGGCCAGCCTTATGGCTCCCGGAACTATTTCCACTGTAAAATGACTGTCATAAATGATTTCACCATCCAGTGAATAGGCAAAGCCATCAGGCGCCTCAACTTCCACTTTCCTGGCCTGACAATAGGTAACGATATCCTTCATTCCCGGATCATCAAGATGCTGGCCATTGGTATAAGGCTTCAGTACTTTCACAAAACGCAGACGGGATATCGGCTTTATCATGCACACTTCAATTAACCCGTCATCAATTCTGGCCCTTGGGGCACATTTGAAGGATCCCCCTACATACTGACCATTCGCTACCGTACAGAGCAGCATTCTTCCGCTTGGATTAAGCAGTTTACCGTCAGCGTAGACCTTGGCCTTATTGTTCATGCTGGTAAGCAGAGCCTTGATGATACCCTTGGTATAGGAACTTTTACTGCCATGACCTGTCTTTTCCCTGTCCTGATTTACGGTTATGGCTACGGTGGTAT
>CAMOMM010000074.1 GCA_946619805.1 uncultured Bacillota bacterium
CCTTTTGTCCGCGCCTTTGATCTCATTTTTGCCCGGGATTATCCCGTTGATGTAAACAGGCTTTTCATAGGTCACCGCGTTCACAGTGAGGAAACCTTTGCCCGGAGTGAGAGAAACGAGATTTCAATGGAAGACATGTACTGCTACCGCATAACGGCTGCCTTCCGGGATCAGGGTTATTCCATTACCCGTCAGCAGGCCTTACTGTTCCAGAAGACCTATGCCGAGATCCAGCATAAGCTTGTCCTGGGTGAAGAAATGGCGGAAATACTTGACTACTGCCATAAGACAGACCAGTTTGTCCAGATAATTACCAACGGGCCAAGCGAACACCAGCGAAAGAAAATAACCTCATTAGGTCTGGATAAATGGATGGATACCTCAGCCATCGTCATCTCTTCGGAAACCGGCTTCCGTAAACCGGAAAGAGAGATCTTCGACATCGCCAGGGAACGCTTCAGTCTTGATCTCAATAAAACCTACTTTGTTGGAGACAACGTTGACACCGACATCCTGGGAGCCCACAATGCCGGCTGGAAGAATATCTGGTTCAACCACCGTCATCACCCTAACAATACCGGCATCACTCCTGATTACACCGTATACAGTTACCGTGAGTTATTACAGCTCATTAAGGAACTTGCCTAGAATCCTCCATCCGGAGGGTTTTTCATAAAAAAAGACACCGTGTGTCCTTAACTCATCTTCTTTACTCTCTGAGCAGTGATGTATCCTTCCAGAGTCTCTCTGGAAAACTGATACTTATTACCGCACATCTTGCAGACGACTTCACAGCCGCCATCCTCATCAACCATGGTCTGCAGATCTTCAACCGGCAGCTTCCGGATGATGCGGGCAAACTTGCCCTTGGAACATTCACATCTGAATACCGGTGTTTCTCTGCCTAATTCCTGATAGTCATCGAATAAAGCATCGATAAGCTCCTTTGGATCTTCATATTCCGCCATCAGCTGTGATACCGGCTTGATGTTTCCGATAATGTCCTCAACTATTCTGATGCTTTCCTCAGAAGCACCCGGCATCAGCTGCAATACCAGCCCGCCTGCCGAAGCCATCTTACCGTTTTCATCATATCCGACACCGACACAAACGGCACTCGGAGTCTGCTCAGAGATCATGAAATAATACGCAAAGTCATCACCGATCTCCCCGCTCTGTAAGTCAACACTGGAAACAAACGGCTGTTTCATTCCCATGTCCTTGACTACTCTTAATGATCCATCGGTTCCGATCAGCTTGCCGATGGCTGCTTCAGGATCGTCATAACTGCCGTTTTCCACAAAGCCTCTTACCGCTCCGCCAAAGTAACCGTCAACGACGATCTGCCCTAAAGGACCTTTACCGTCAATTGTCATTTCCAGTTTTTCCTTATCGGTCTTTAACATGGTTCCCATGATGGAACCGACTGTCAGAACACGTCCCAGAGCAGTCTCGGCTGATCTGCTGAGATGATGTCTTTCAGAAGCTTCCCTGACCAGTTCCGTTGTACGGCAGCAGAATACTCTGACTTCCTCATTTAAGACCGTTCCTCTTGATAATATATCCTTCATTTGATTTTCTCCTCCAGTTTGCCTGCCAGCTTGAATACCGTTAACAGGGCATATAATATGATCGCATACATCAGAATTCCCAATAAGGCAATGATGAATCCGTTACCGAACAGGATCATGGTCAGATAATTGCCGATATAGGTAATTATATATGCAGCCATTATCGATCTGATGGTAATGGCAGTATCCGGCAGATCCTTGTCTTCAGCGAGTACTGACAGACGGTGAAACAGCATGTACATTAAGATAAGATTGAAAGCCAGATCAGCTATGCCCAGAGCCAGTCCCCAGTATCCGACCTCTGCCCTCATTAATGCCAGAATGAAATCCACCAGCGAGATGACGCAGCAGATCAGACTGAGGATTTTTACAAACTGTCCCTTACCGTCATCAAACAGATCAACGGCAGCCAGAGATGCCAGATAATATCCGATGAAAGAAGGAACGAAATTGACAATTCCTATCTTCAGTTCGATATTGATGTTTATCATGATGAATATCAGAGCGATAAAGAGCTGTCTGACTGCTTTCACTGTTTTATAATTCATTATCTTCTCCTGAAATGAAACAGCACTTTCGTGCTGTTTTCATTATACTCTTACCGAACAGTTTCTTCTACTGTTTCAGGCTTTACCTTACCGTACTTGACGATATTGTCGAGATCTTCCTTGGTCAGGGTTTCCTGATCAATCAGAGCCCGGACAATGTTATCCAGATCCTTGCGGTGTTCGGAAATGATCCGCTTGGCCTGATCATAACAGCCATTGACGATTTTTCTGATTTCCTGATCTATCTCATAGGCAACCGTATCGGAATATGACTTATTGGAAGTATAGTCTCTTCCCAGGAAAACATTCTCGCCCTGGGAATCATACTGCACAGGACCGATGGTCTCACTCATGCCATACTGATTGACCATGCTCTTGGCGATCTTGGTGACCTTTTCCAGGTCATTGGAAGCACCGGTACTGACTTCTCCCAGTACCAGTTCCTCAGCTACACGACCACCCAGTAACCCGGTGATCTGTGCCAGCAGTTCCTTCTTGGTAGAGAGGAACATGCTGTCTTCCTTTGGTGTCATTAAGTTATAGCCGCCAGCCACACCTCTCGGTATAATGGTGACTTTCTGTACAATATTGGCTCCTTCCAGAAACAGTCCGATAACCGCGTGACCTGCTTCATGGGTAGCCACCAGGGTCTTTTCCCTGTCAGAATACTTTCTGCTCTTTTTAGCCGGACCGCCCATGGTTCTGTCGATGGCTTCATCGAGATTGCTCATGGTGATTTTATCTCTGTTTTCTCTGACAGCCAGAATGGCTGCTTCGTTAAGCACGTTCTCCAGATCAGCCCCGGAGAAGCCAGGTGTTCTGGCAGCCAGAGCTCCAAGATCAACATCGTCTTCAAAGCGCTTGTTTCTGGCATGTACTTCCAGAATGGCCTTTCTGCCGTTTTTGTCAGGCAGGTTTACCGTGATCTGACGGTCGAAACGGCCAGGTCTTAACAATGCCGGGTCCAGTACATCCGGACGGTTGGTAGCGGCAATAACAACAATACCCTTGTTGTCTTCAATGCCATCCATCTCAACCAGCAGCATGTTAAGTGTCTGTTCACGTTCATCGTTGCCGCCGCCTAAACCGGCACCACGCTGTCTGCCTACGGCATCGATCTCATCGATGAATACTATGCAAGGGGCAGTGCTCTTGGCTTTCTTGAACATGTCTCTGACACGGCTGGCACCGACACCGACAAACATTTCCACAAAGTCGGCACCGCTGATGGAATAGAATGGAACATCTGCTTCACCGGCAACAGCCTTGGCCAGTAAGGTCTTACCTGTTCCCGGAGGGCCTACCATCAGAATGCCCTTAGGTATTCTGGCACCCATCTTGGCATATTTTTCCGGTCCTTTCAGATAGCTGATCAGTTCAGCGACTTCTTCCTTTTCCTCATCACAGCCGGCCACATCACTGAATCTTACCTTGATGTTGCCTTCCAGACGGGCTCTGGATTTGGAGAACTCAAAGGCCTTGTTGTTCTGACTGCCGCTCATGCGGGATATGAAGTATATGCCCACTGCCGTAACGATGACCAGTGGAACGACCTGTACCAGGGCTTCTATCAGAGGGTTGGTCTTATAGGCATCAACGATCTTGATGTTGCCTTCCTTGACTTTGCTCTGAAGAGTGGTAACAAGTCCGTTATTAGCTGCTTCTGTGTTAGGCAAGGTAACCTGGAATCCCTTTTCACCGTTTTTGTCAGTATATATGCCCTTGACATCAATGACGGTGTTGCTGAGAGTAAGCTGTACCTGTTCGATCTGCTTATCATTCCGGTTCAGTAATTCAACAAACTGCCCATAGGTCATGGCAACATTATTGCCGCGCATGGCCGTGGAAGTAAGGAAGATCAGAATTGGCAGCATCAGCAGATATGGGATCAGATTTGCCCATGTTCTGTTATTTCTCAATTTACTTTCACACTCCTCAAATTAATACAATTCTTCTTTTAAAACTCCAACATACGGGAGATTTCTGTATTTCTGATTGTAGTCGAGGCCAAAGCCTACCACAAATTCATTTTCTACTTCAAATCCTATATAATCAGCCTTAACATCAACCTGTCTTCTGGATGGCTTATCCAATAAGCTTACAACCTTGACGTCATGAGCCCCCTTGTTATAAAGCAGGGTCTTAAGTGCCTTGATCGTAATACCGGTATCAACAATATCCTCGACCAGTACCAGATCGCGTCCCTGAATGGAATGCTCCAGGTCCTTGATGATCTTGATATCACCTAGACTTTCCGTTCCGGAATAGCTGGAAACCGCCATGAAGTCGATCTCAATATCCAGAGTAACTCTCTTGATCAGTTCAGCCATGAAAGGAACTGAACCCTTCAGAATACCGACAAACAGAAGACCGTTATGGTTGTCTGCATAATCATGGTCAAGCTGCCGTCCCAGTTCGAAACAGCGCTGTCTTATCTGTTCCTCGCTTATCAGAATTTTCTTTAAATCATCCTTGATCATAAGCACCCCCAAAAAAACAAGATATTAAAATTTTAGCACAAATAAGTCCGGTTTGATAGTGTAATGCGATTTATCACACCCAATATTGGCGATAAAGACAACCTGGCCCTTACTGTTGACTATTACCGGCCATCTGCTGCGTTCTTTTCTTTTTATTTTACGGTCAATGAAGAAACGTGACAGTTTCTTACGTCCATAACGCAGCCGGATCTCATCACTGCCCTGTCCGTTTCGCACAGTTACCGGAAAGTCATCTTCACTCAGAGATACACCTTCAATGACCTTGCCGTTTCTGCATAATTCAAAATAAGGAGTCCTGAAGTATTCCGGTTTTTCAAGAACATAGCTGTATCCTGCGAAAGGCTCATTGACATATACAACACCATATTCGTATACGACTTCCAGCCCTCCATATACCGGTATGTATCCGTTTTTCTTACTGATAAGGATTGTTTTTACAATATCATCAATATACTCGGAAGAATAGCTGGAAGTCTTATCCTTCTGCCATATCATCCATCTGATCAGTTCCCCTTTTCTTTCTTCCTGACGGAACTGTTCCAAAGGGATCTCATCCCCATACTGTCTTTCAAATCTTTCCAGCATACTGTGCTGCTGCCGGTTAAGTATTTCTATTTCACTTAACCATTCAGTGATCTGAGCATCATCTGCCGGTTCAATCAGAGAATGTCTGATACGGTTTCTGGTGTAATGATCAGTGAAGTTGCTTTCATCGTCATGGAACGGCACTCCATTTTCCAGACAGTACTCCCTGGTCTGCTTCTTACGGTATTTTAACAGAGGCCTTAAGATCTTCATGCCATGATGGTATCCTTCGTAAGGAATGCCATAATACCAGCCATGAGAGCCTCTTTCCAGTGACATAAGATAATTTTCAAGATGATCATCCATCTGATGACCAGTTAACAGATAATCGCACTTTTCCCTGTCATAAACCTTCTTATAAAACTCATAGCGGGCATTACGGGCCCACATCTGGAAGTTCTCACTGTCA
>CAMOMM010000075.1 GCA_946619805.1 uncultured Bacillota bacterium
TCTTGGCGGTAAGTTTGTGATTGCGATGCAGGTCTTTCCGATCAGTTCTTCCGGCTGGTAGAATTCCTTGATTCCGGAGAGAATGATGCGGTCAGTGCCGGAGCCGTCATCCAGAACAAACTGGAGAAGCTTCTTGCTCTTTGGAACAGCAGTGCAGTCCTTGACCTTGACTACGCGGAAATCAGACTTGCTGAAGGTTTCAAAGTCTACCCGGTCTTCAAACAGCGGTTCAACTTCAACATTTGAGAAGTCAATGACTTCAGGCTGCTCACCTTTAACCGGAGTAACACGCTTGATGTTTCCTGTTTCTGACTTGAGCGGCCTCATTGTCGGGAACAGCAGTACTTCTCTGATGGTGTCAGCATCTGTCAGCAGCATGACGAATCTGTCAATGCCGATACCCATGCCGCCGGTAGGAGGCAGGCCGTATTCCAGAGCTTCAATGTAGTCAACATCCATTTCGGTAGCTTCTTCGTTGCCCTTGTTCTTTTCATCGACCTGAGCCTGGAATCTGGCTCTCTGATCGATAGGGTCATTGAGTTCGGAGAAGGCATTGCCGTATTCATGGCCGTCAATGAAAAGTTCAAAACGGTCTGTGAATCTTGGATCTTCGGCATTCTTCTTAGCCAATGGTGATATTTCAATTGGATAGCTGTAAACAAAGGTAGGCTGAATCAGGTTTTCCTCAACGTACTTGTCAAAGAACTTTTCAATGACATGTCCGTAGTTCTTTTCATGCTCCCGAAGTTCGATTTCATGTTCTTTTGCCAGGGCAACAGCCTGTTCATCAGTGCTTACCTGATAGAAATCAACACCGCTGTATTCCTTTATGGCATCGACCATGGTTACTCTCTTGAAAGGTCCCTTCAGTGAGATCTGCTTGCCCTGGTAGGTAATGTCGGTCGTGCCGAGTACATCCATGGCAACAGTTTCAAACATTCCTTCAGCCATGTCCATCATTCCATGCATGTCGGAGTAGGCTACGTAGAATTCAATTGTGGTGAATTCAGGGTTATGCATCGGGTCCATGCCTTCGTTTCTGAACAAACGGCCGATTTCATAGACTCCTTCAAATCCGCCGACGATAAGTCTCTTTAATGACAGTTCCGTAGCTATTCTCAGATACATGTCTACGTCAAGAGTATTGTGATGAGTGGTAAACGGTCTGGCATTGGCCCCGCCGAGAATGGTATTGAGAACAGGAGTTTCAACTTCGATGAGTCCCTGTCCGTCAAAGTAACGCTGAATTGATCTGATGATCTTCGGACGGGTGAAGGCAATTCTTCTGGCGTCTTCGTTCATGATCAGATCGACATATCTTCTTCTGAATCTTTCTTCCTTGTCGGTAAGACCGTGGAACTTTTCCGGTAAAGGTCTTAAGGCTTTGGAAAGATGAGTATATGTTTCAGCCTTAACAGATAATTCGCCTGAATCGGTTTTGACTACTGCGCCTTCAATACCGACGATATCGCCGATGTCGCTGGCCTTGAATATTTCGTAAACATCCTCACCGACAGTACCCTTGTTGACGACAACCTGGATCTGGCCGTCGCGGTCCTGCAGGTGCATGAAGCCGATCTTGCCCATTCTTCTTTTGGACATGATACGTCCGGCGATGGATGCATGCTGGTTGATTTCTTCTAATTCTTCCTTGGTTTTATCACCGAACAGTTCGCGTAACTGCCGGGAACGGTGAGTACGATGGTAGGCCTTGCCGAAAGGATCAATTCCCTTGGCTCTCAGTTCTTCCATTTTCTGTCTTCTGACTAATTCCTGATCACTAAAGTTTTCGGCCATATTAAAAACCTCCTTAAGCATAACTATTATAAACTAATTATTGTATAATAAGAATATGAAAATAACTGTTTTGGCTGACAATAATTCACTGATAGACCGCTATTATCTGGCCGAACCGGCGTTCAGCCTTTTCATTGAGGAAGGCGGTAAGAAAATACTGTTTGATACCGGATATTCAGATGTTTTCCGAAAAAACGGCGAGAAAATGGGGGTCAGTTTCACCCGGATCGATACGATCGTGATCTCGCATGGGCACAATGACCATACCGGAGGACTGCAGTATCTTGCCGATCTTAAGCAGAACATAGATGTCTATGCACATCCTGATGCTGATGAAGACAAATCTTATGAAGGCCTGGATATTTCCATGCCGGTAAAGTTTTCACAGTTAAACAGTAACTTCAAAGTCACTCTGAGCCGAAAACCGCTGAACATCACTGATAAGCTGGTGTATCTGGGGGAAATAGAGAGAAAATGGCAGAAAACGGTACCGCTGGAAGATGATGAACTGGAGGATGATACTGCCATGGTCTACAAAGGAGAAAAGGGCATGTTCATTATTACCGGATGTTCTCACAGCGGGATAATAAACATCTGTGAATACAGTAAAAAGGTTACCGGCATAAACCGCATCAGCGGTGTGATAGGTGGATTCCACATGCTGGACAATGACAGCCTTAACACAGAGGTACGGAACTATTTCCGGAAGCAGGATATTGATGTCATCTATCCATGTCACTGCACTGATCTTAAAGCCAAGATAGCTCTGGCGCAGGCAGTAGAGATCAGGGAAGTCGGTGTCAGTATGCAGCTGGAAATATGTTGACATTTGATCAGGATACTGTATTATAAATTTGGTTAACTGCTTAACCATTACCGGAGGTACCTGCAATGACAGACAGGGAAATCATTTATAAGCTTAAAAGAGTAATGCAGCTGGGAAGATGGCATCTTTCTCTGAAGGCCAGAGATCTGGAAGACGGCTTTTACGGACAGCTGAATATTTTAAGGTACGTCAGTGATCATGCCGGCTGTACTCAGAAGGACATTGCCGAGCATTTCGCCGTCAGCAAGGCAGCCATTACCAAGACTGTAAAACGCATGATCGACAATGGTTTACTGGAAAGAAAGACCAATGAGCAGGATGAAAGAAAGTATGAGGTCTACTGCACGGAGAAGGGAACTGCGATCTATCAGCAGGGATACCGGATCTTCCAGGACGTTGAACGGCTAACTTTCCGCAATTTTACCAATGAGGAACTGCAGCAGTTCGGCAGCTATATTGACAGGGTGATGGAAAATCTGGAAACGGATTACTCCCGCAACAAGTCAATCAGGGAACTCAATGAGGAAACAGGAAATTAAAAGATTCACACGATGATCACCGCGTGAATCTTTTTTCTTATAGCATTGCCTGAAGAATAATGGCATAGATGATGCCAACCACAAATCCGCCCAGATGTCCGGTAACGGATATGTTCGGCATGAAGTTGACAATGAGGTTAGGCATCATAAACTGTAATGCGTCCCGGATGGTGAAGTAATGAGATCTTACCAGCAGGGTGACATAGAAGGCCATAAAGCCATACAGCCCTCCGGAAATACCTACGGTAATGCTGTTCCGGTTTTTTTTGTACATCATGGTGAGAATGTTTCCTCCCATGATGGAAAGCAGCAGCAGCAATCCATACCATACGGATCCCAGGGATGCTTCCAGCCAGCGGTAATTGTACAGGCTGTACATGTTTACCAGCAGATGATAGGGCCGGATGTGGACAAAGCCGGCGGTAATTATACGGTACCATTCACCGCGTCTGACGCGGTTGGGTACCAGGGCACCGGCCTTGATGGCCGCCCCTATGCGATTTTTACTTACATTGATGTATAGGAAGACACAGATGCAGATAATGATGGAAGAGTAGGTTACAATGTACATTCAGCGTTTCCCAAAGGCTTTCCTTCGTTGAAATTGCGGGCATTTTCCATGGTTGTAACCGCAATGGCCTGCATTGCTTCTCTGGTAAAGAATGCCTGATGAGATGTCAGTACCAGCTGAGGGAAGATCTGCAGACGTGCTGTGATTGAATGAGGCAGCGGCTCATCAGATCTGTCAGTATATACGTTGGCATCTTCACCTTCATATACGTCCAGTGCCACAGCATGGAATTTTCCTTCCTTTAAGGCTGCGATAAGTGCTTCAGCATCGATCAACGGTCCTCTGGCGGTATTGACCAGCATGACGGTATCCTTCATCTTGGCAATGGCCTCAGCATCGATCAGGTGATATGTTCCATTAGGCCCCATGATAAGCGGAGCATGCAGGGAAATCAGGTCAGCTCTTTCCAGCAGTTCATCCTTGGTTACATAGGTAAGAAGTCCTTCGTCAACCAGTCTCTGATTAGGATAGGCATCCCAGCCGATGACAGTCATTCCATAGCCCTTGGCGATTCTGGCAAAGCATTCACCGATCTTGCCGGTTCCCATGACACCGCAGATCTTATTATGCAGGTCAACACCCAGCAGTCCGGACAGGGCAAAGTTGTTTTCTCTTACCTTGCGGTCAGCCTTGTGCAGACGGCGGTTGGCTTCCTGGATAATGGCCATTGCATGTTCAGCTACGGCATATGGTGAATAAGCCGGTACTCTGGCAACTTTTATTCCATATTCCTTGCAGGCAGCCAGGTCAACATTGTTGAAGCCGGCGCATCTTAACAGAATGAGTCTGATTCCTTCTTCGTGGAGAATATCTATTACTTCTTTTGGTGCTTCATCATTTACGAAGATGCATACCGCATCATGTCCCTTGGCCAGTGAGGCGGTTTCTTCCGTAAGTCTGGAATTAAGGAAGGTAATTTCACTGTTATAGGTCCCCGGTCCGAAGTCCTTGGTCAGTTCCTGGAAAAAGACACGGTCATAGTCCTTGGTGCCGAAGAAGGCAATCTTGAGAACATGGACAGAATCTTCAGCAGCGATTTCCTTGTTCAGGATCTTCTTGATGTTTTCCAGTTCTTCCTTTTCACTTGGACCATCTATTGCGATGCACAGGACATCACCTTTCTTGGCTCCTAAGGCCAGTATCTGCAGAACGTTATTGCCGTTTGCTTCCTTTCCGTTACAGTGGATTGTGACAGAGTTACGGCTGTTGACACATAACTGGGCCAGCAGGGCAGCAGGACGGGCGTGGATACCCATAGGGTTTTCAACTACGCAACGGTATTCAATCATGTTGTTAATCTCCTTTATTTCTTTCACCACCATTATAGCATGAAAAAAGGAAACCTCGAGGTTTCCTTTAGTGCTATTTGTCTTTTCCGGTTATTTCCTTGGCGGCTGTCAGCAGAGAAGCAATGTTCTGCAGTTCGCTAGGGACAACGATCTTGGTTGCCTGACCGCTGGCCATCTTTTCATAGGTTTCCAGTGATTTCAGTGACAGGTATTCCTTGCTTGGGTTAGAGTCATTGATCATCTGAATACCTCTGGCTTCGGCTTCATAAACCTTGGCCAAGGCTTCAGCCTTGCCTTCAGCTTCAGCGATCATGGCTGCCTTCTTGGCTTCAGCTCTTAATACTGTGGATTCCTTTTCACCTTCAGCTACCAGGATGGCGCTCTTCTTTTCACCTTCAGCCTTCAGAATGGCTTCTCGTCTTTCACGTTCTGCTCTCATCTGCTTTTCCATTGCTTCCTGGATATCCTTGGGAGGAATGATGTTCTTCAGCTCAACTCGGTTGACCTTGATTC
>CAMOMM010000076.1 GCA_946619805.1 uncultured Bacillota bacterium
TCAAGATCTTCCATTTTTGTCAGTTGACTGACAATGAAGTCAGTGGAATCAGCCTTACCGGCAGCCGGATTAATTATAAATACATGCTTCATAAGCGGATACCTTCTCTTTCTCAGTTAAGGGTTCTTTTGCCTCTGTTAAGGCGGTTTGGATGGATCAGCGGGAAATCCCGGACATCATCAAACAGATCCATCAGGGCTTCCAGTCCATTATCCCATTTATAGTCCAGTTCTTCCTGATAAAGCGGGAACAGCTGATAGAAATTGATCTTTTCCCCGTTGGAGAAGCGGAAATGCAGCGGTGTGAAATCATAGTCACACCGTCTTAACAGCACAACGCTGTTTAGGTTGGTATTATTGGCAAAGGGTTCCTTATCATCACTGTGATAAACCGTATGACCGTCAGCCAGCCAAGTCTGTCCGTTAATTGGAAGTCTGGCCACATCCTTCAGCATTCTTATCGGCCAGTATGCTTCCTCACTTTCATAGTCCAGTTCCCATTGCGGAGGCAGATAGATAATGTATTCTGCTCTGGATAATTCATAGTGCTGAATCTCTTCAGGAATGTCCATTTCATAAGCTCCCGCTCCCATGGTAATAAGCTTGTAATAGTTTTCCTGTTCATCAGGAGGTACGACTATGATGTCAACATTGATGTCAGTTCCCTCCATGTCCTGATAGACAACATCAAAATCACCGAAAGTCTCTTCGATGTACTTTTCAAATTCGCCAAGCTGATCCAGATCATAAACAAATTCAGCTTCAATCAGTTCATCATCGATATAATCCATTAACATTATTCTATCACATCCTTTCATAAGCCTGCTGAATTATCGCACCATTATCTCTTTCATATTATTTTTCTGTACCCAAAAGCAGAAAGATGTGTTATTCTAGATTAAGACGGAATGTAGCACAGCTTGGTAGTGCACTAGCTTCGGGAGTTAGGGGTCGTGGGTTCAAATCCCATCATTCCGACCATTGTAAACGCAAAGCCCTGAACAGGGCTTTTTTTGTATCTTCACTGTTACCGGTATATAATGGTTTCATGAATGCTGTATTTGACATTACCGGTATTGTACTTGAAACCGAAAGGCTGATCTTAAGAGAATGGAAACCTTCCGATCTGGAAGACTTCTTTGAGTACGCTTCCGTTGAGGGAGTTGGGGAAATGGCCGGATGGTCCCATCATAAAAGCATCGAAGAATCACAGATGATCCTGAAAGGATTCATTGATGACAGAAAGACTTTTGCCATTGTATATAAGGAAAACAACAAAGTAATAGGTTCGATAGGCATCGAATTCTACGGTTCCGTGGAAAAGCTGACTGAATTTGCTGAACTGAAAGGCCGTGAGATCGGCTATGTTCTTAGCAGGGATTACTGGGGCAAGGGACTTATGACTGAAGCAGTCAAGTGCGTCATAGACTATCTGTTCAATGTTCTTGACTATGATTTTCTCTTATGCGGCTACTTTGACTTCAACGCCAGATCGGCACGTGTTCAGGAAAAATGCGGATTTGTTCCCTATCGCAGGCTGACGTTTTCCACCAGAAGCGGCGGCAGTGAAAAAGGCGTGCTGCAGCTGCTGTTAAATCCAGCCAGGAAAATAAACCTGGAATTCTCCCACCCTGAAACACTTATCTCTCCGGGAGAAAACAATGAAGGCTGAAAAGCCTTTTTTTCATAGAAAAAAAAACAGATGTCACACATCTGTCAGGATAAAAAAATGGTGGACGCTAAGGGACTCGAACCCCTGACCCCTTCCACGTCAAGGAAGTGCTCTCCCAGCTGAGCTAAGCGTCCAGTAAAAAAAGTATACCACATTTATCCGGTGTGTACACTTTTTTTTCAATTTTCTTTTAATAATCGCTCAATACACAGGTTTTCATGAAGACCCTGCATACCGGGCTGTACTCTTCGTCAGAAAGAACAAAACCGCATTTCCGGGCAATTCTGTCCATGGCTTCATTCTCAGGATGATAGGTCACTGCCACACTTCTCGCCTCCAGAAACTCAAAGGCGTATTCAAGCACTCTTTCAACTGCCTCCTGACCATACCCTTTGTTCCAGTACTGCGGCAGAAGATATACTTCGAGTTCATAGTTGCGGGTATTGCCCTTATTGTCACCCAGACCGCAGCACCCCATGAAATGCTTTTTATTAACATCATACAGCAGCCAGTGCTGTACATGATACTTCAGCTCATTGCTCAGTTCCTCATTCAGTCTTTCTCGGACTTCTTCAGCTGAGTAGGCACCGTCAACTTCCAGATACTGACAGATCTCGCGGTTCAGCCACAACCTTCTGGCCAGAGCCATGTCACCTCTTTCCCAGCGGGCAAATCCCAGATGTTCAGATGTAAAAATGAATTTACGCCCTTTTTCTTCCTTATACTGCTGGCCGCTTTCAAACTCTTTCTTTGTTTTCAATATCAAAGAGGTATCCCCGGGATTCAGGGAATACACCAGCTTTTTTATTCTTTTATGCTTATACTCATTTCTGACAAAATCCATCAGTACATGACTGTGATAGCCATGTACAACCAATACGTCGGTATAATCCCATGACAGTGAATCAAGGACGTGGTTGAGCTCGATCTTGCTCTCAATGACGGTCATGCCATGGAGGTCAACTCGATATGTTTTCATTTTTCCAGATCTTTACGGAAGTATTTCATCGGTGTTCCCGGTTCCATGCCGGTATCAAAGGTTCTGTTGCCGATGAAATCCAGCATCTCACTGACTTCGATTCTGTCCTTAAGATAGTCTTCATACATGGACATCAGAACCAGGGTGTTATTGATTCCCTTTTTCAGCAGGTCTTCAAATGTTTCGGTTGATTTCAGAGTAATGTCACACGGATGGATCCATTCCCTCTTCCGGAAGTTCATGGCATCCATTTCATAGTCATATTCCTGCGGAACCATCATGCCTGTTCCCATGCCAGGCATGCCGGCAGCATTTTCCAGCAGTCCGACCCATTTGATCTTGCGGCCGCTTGGATCATAGAAAAGCTTCTGGTCATTATGGAAATCCCTGATTGATTCTTTGACCTGACGGTACTGCAGGTCCAGATTATCCAGTTTTCTGAAGATCGGCGCCAGCAGTTCAAATACTCTCTGAGCAGTCTCTTCAGGATGCTTCAGCAGCTTATAGGTCTGGAAATCCTGAACATCAAGCTTGTTGATGGTGAGAACTCCCTTGTCAATATATGTTTCAAACAGCTGATGCATATTGCCGATATCTTCGGTAAGAGAATCGGTTTCGAAGAAAATATACGGATGGGCTACTGAATCCAGAGCCCAATGGCACATAAAGCCCATGACATACGCGATATCCAGATGATTCATGCTTTCCCTGGATTCTTCCAGCAGCATGCGGAAAGTTTCATTTATATGTTCCTTATGCAGAACATCACCATAGTGCAGAACTTCCTTGAAGTCCTTCTTGCTCTGCCAAGGCATGCGGTGATACAGATAGAAAGGATCAGGTCCCTGGCATCCCAGCATGAAGACCCCATGGTATTCCCTGATTGCTTTTCTGATGAAATCGGCGTTGGTTTTGGTATAGGCGGTTTCTCCGCACCACATATGAGCTATGATATTTGGCATAAACATTTACCTCTACTTTCTATTTTACAAAAACCAAAGAAAAAGTAACAGTGACCTGTTACTTATATTTCCTATTTCTACTGTTTCAGCAGTCTGACGGAATTCAGAACAGTGATCAGAGTTACTCCTACATCAGCGAAGACAGCAGCCCACATCGGGATCATCTGCAGAACACCGAGAACGATGAACCGCAGTTTACATAAGAAGATAAACCAGATGTTCTGCTTGACGATGCTGATGGTCCTGTGAGCCAGTTTTCTGCCCTCAGCCAGTCCTGACAGCGAGTCATTCATGATGACAACATCACTGCTGGCAATCGCGGTATCAGTACCCTTGGTACCCATCGCAATTCCGACATCGGCCATGGTAAGTACTGCAGCATCATTGGTGCCATCACCTACAAAGGCAACTTTATGACCGCTTTCCCTGGCCTTGCGGATAAGTTCAACCTTATCAGCCGGCATCAGATCGCTGAATACCTCATCAATGGATTCCAGCTTCTTCATTTCATCAACCTTGCCCTGACGGTCGCCTGACAGCACGGCTATCCTGTTGACCCCGGCACTCTTAAGCTGTTTCAGGGTTTCCCTGGCATCCTGTTTGATCTCGTCAGCGAAGATGATGTGTCCGATCTTTTCCTCATCAGTTACACAGTATACAGCGGTCTTGTTGAGTTTTTCAAACTCCTCACTGCATTTTTCACTGGTGAACTTATGGTTACCTATATAATATGTTTTACTGCCAACCGTTGCCTTGACACCCTTGCCCGGGACTTCTTCAAAGCCGGTAACAATGCTGTATTCCCTGTCTTCACCGTATTTTCTGACAATTGCCTTGGCTAAAGGATGATTGCTGATGCGTTCAATGGAAGCACACAGTTTCAGGAATTCTTCCTCTTCCATCTTACTGTTGATT
Source organism: uncultured Bacillota bacterium (assembly GCA_946619805.1). Classification (GTDB taxonomy): domain Bacteria; phylum Bacillota_I; class Bacilli_A; order Erysipelotrichales; family Erysipelotrichaceae; genus RUG521. Next base: position 4,528 of record CAMOMM010000076.1, read on the forward strand.
TCCTCAATGACAAATTCACCGCTGGTCAGTGTTCCGGTCTTATCCAGTCCCAGATAGTCAAACTGATCCAGAGCTTCCAGATGCTCAGCACCCTTTACCAGCACACCCTTGCGGCTGGCACTGCCGACGCCGCAGAAGAATGCCAGAGGTACGGAAATTACCAGAGCACATGGGCAGGATATTACTAACAGCGTGCAGGCCATTCTGACTGATTCCTGATAGGTCAGTGAACTTACCATTGGTGCAAAGACGGCAATGGCAATGGCCAGAATGATGACAGTTGGTGTATAGAAACGGGTAAACTTGTCAACGATGCTTTCAGTCTTGCTCTTTTCCATCCGGCAGTTTTCAACCAGTTCCCTGATCCTGGTAATGGTTGAATCTTCCAGTGATCTGCTAGCTTCAATTACCAGTACTGATGAAGTATTGATACTTCCGCTGATGACTTCAGTTCCTTCGCTTACCGGTACCGGCATACTTTCACCGTTGATGGATGACATGTCAAGAACACTGTTGCCCTCCTTTACAACACCGTCAACCGGTATTTCCTCAAAAGGTCTGATCTGCAGCAGCATTCCCTCTCTTACCTTATCTGTTTCCAGCTCGGTTATCTGATCACCATCCATGAAATGAACGGTATCAGGACTCTTCATCATCAGATCCTCAATATTGTCCTTGGAATGGTCAACAGCCATGTCTGTCAGTAATTCACCCAGCTGATACAGCCACATTACCATTACTGCTTCCTGGACTTCACCGATGAAGAAAGCTGTAATTGAGGCAACAGCCATCAGGAATTCCTCATTGGTCCAGTCAAAGTGAACAAGACCTTCACCAGCTTCCATGACGATGTCATAGCCAATGATCATATATGCCGTAGCCAAAGCTATGGTCTGCCATTGTCCGCTTAACCGGAATACACCGACAGCCCACAGTACAGCTGATACAGCAAGTCTGATAAACATTACCTTACGTGAACCTTCTTCATCTTCC
>CAMOMM010000077.1 GCA_946619805.1 uncultured Bacillota bacterium
ATGTCCTGGGTATTCAGTGCTTCCCACTCTGATGACAACAGACTGATCATCGCTTTGGCCTTCATGCTGTCATTCTGCGGGATCTGTGCCCTGATCGATGTATCACCGTTATTAGGCTGTATGTCCATGGGTACGACCTACATCAATATGAGCAAGGATGAGAAGCTGTTCATGCAGCTTAACTACTTCAGTCCGCCTTTACTGTTACTGTTCTTTGTACGAAGCGGTGTATCATTTGATTTAGGCGCCCTGTTGAATCCTTCGGGATCGATAGGCACGACGCCGTTGCTGTATATCGGCATCCTGTACTTTTTGGTCAGGATCGTCGGCAAGTATGCCGGAGCTTTCTTGGGCTGCTATATGGTTGGCAAGCCGGCAACGACCAGAAACTATCTGGGCATGGCCTTGATACCGCAGGCCGGTGTGGCCATCGGTCTGGCTGCCTTAGGTGCCAGAACACTGGGCGGTGAAATGGGCGATGCGCTGAATACCATCATCCTGTCCTCCAGCATTCTCTACGAACTGGTAGGACCGGCCAGTGCCAAACGGTCGCTGTATCTGTCACATTCATATTCCAATAAGATCGAAGACATCGTGGAAGTTGAAGAGACAACTGAGACCGGTGAACAGAAGAATCAGCTTGAACTGCTGATCGAAAGAATTGAAAAGATCCAGAAGGATCTGCCGCGTTTTGATGACAGAGCTGCTGAAGAAGCCTTTACCGAGGCGGCCAGTGAAGTCTACTATGCCGGCAGAAACAGGACCAGAAGGAGAATATAGATATGAGTGATCCAATCGTTGCATTATTAGGACCATGGGCCCGGGGACTGAATACCAGTTCCATCATCTTCAGAATTCTCTTTGCCGTCATATTGGGAACGATCGTCGGCTGGGAAAGAACCAATAAGAGACATTCCGCCGGATTAAGGACTTTCATCCTGGTATCACTGACCACTACCATCGGTATGATGCTGGATCAGTATCTCAGCGAGGTCTACAATGCTGACATGTTCATCATTTCCGGTTCCTCATTAATCTGCCTGGCCATTCTGTCAGTCAATACGATGGTCTACAGTTCCCGTAATCAGATCAAGGGACTGACGACTTCCGTTGGTTTGCTGACCTGCGGGGTCATCGGGTTATCACTTGGCTGCGGTCTGTATTTCGTAACAGTCACTGCCTTTGTGCTGTTTATGATCTCACTGTCGGTATTCCCGACTCTGGAATCCTTCCTGAAGAACAGATCCAACCATTTTGAGATACATCTGGAACTTACCGACAGCCGTTACCTGCAGAACTTCGTTACGACGATAAGAAGACTGGGACTGATCATTGATGACATCGAGATGAATCCGGCCTATGCCAATTCCGGCTTAAGCGTTTATTCAATCTCTATCTCGATCTCCAATGATGAACTGAAGAAGTACAAAACCCACGAGGAAATCATCCAGGCACTGTCTACTCTGGATTATGTTTACCACATTGAGGAAATGATTATTTAATCATTTTCTTTTTTTTTAACATGTGGTATTATAGTCAAGGTTAATAATAAGAGAGGAAAAGAAATGGCTAAAGAAGTATTTAGTATGAATTTCGACGGACGTCCTTTATCCGTTGAAATCGGGGAATTAGCCAAACAGGCTGATGGTGCTGTATTAGTAAGATATGGTGATACAGTGGTTATCTCAACAGCCTGCGCAAGTAACGTTGCGAAAGATACTGATTTCTTCCCGTTAACAGTAAGTTTCGAGGAGAAGTTATATTCAGTGGGTAAGATTCCCGGAGGATTTTTAAGAAGAGAAGGAAGGCCAAGTGAACACGCTACCCTGACCGCCCGTATGATCGACAGACCGATCCGTCCATTATTTGCGGAAGGATTCAGAAACGAAGTACAGGTAGTCAATACGGTACTGTCAGTTGACCAGGATTATTCAGCCGAAATGGCTGCCATGCTTGGTGCCTCACTGGCATTAAGCATCAGTAAGATTCCGTTTGAGGGACCTATCGCCGGTGTCATCGTCGGACGCGTTGACGGCAAATACATCATCAACCCGACAGTTGAACAGAGCGAAAAGAGTGATCTGAGCCTTACCATCGCCGGTAAAAAGGATGCCATCATGATGGTTGAAGCCGGTGCCAAGGAGATCTCAGAAGAAGACATGCTTGATGCTCTGATGTTCGGACAGGAATTCATCAGAATCCTGTGCGAATGGGAAGAAGAGATCATTGCCAAAGTCGGACATGAAAAAATGGAAGTTGTCCTGTACGAAGTACCGGCAGATCTGAAGAAGGAAATCTACGATTACGTATATGACCGTCTGAAAGCTGCTGTCTCAATCAAGGACAAGCTCGAATGCAATAACACTATCGATGCCCTGACCAACGAAACCGTTGAGTATTTCGGGGAAAAGGAATATGCCAGCGAAAGCGAAAAGGCCAAGACTCTGAAGATGGTCAATGAAGTCTGCACTCAGATCGTCGCTGATGAAGTCAGAAGACTCATCATCGAGGAAAAGATCAGACCGGATGGCAGAGCAACTGATGAACTCAGACCTCTGGATGCCCAGATCGACCTGCTGCCTAGAGTACACGGTTCAGGCTTATTCACCAGAGGTCAGACTCAGGTTCTCTCAGCCACCACATTAGGTGCCCTGGGTGACAACCAGATCATCGATGACCTGACAGAAGTTGAAGAAAAGAGATTCATGCATCATTACAACTTCCCGCCTTACAGTGTCGGTGAAGTAGGACGTATGGGTTCTCCTGGCAGAAGAGAGATCGGACACGGTGCTCTTGGTGAAAGAGCCCTGAAACAGGTTCTGCCTAGTGAAGACGAATTCCCTTATGCCATCAGAACTGTTGCCGAAGTTCTTGAATCAAACGGTTCAAGTTCACAGGCTTCAATCTGCGCAGGCACACTGTCATTAATGGCAGCCGGTGTTCCTATCAAGGCTCCGGTAGCCGGTATTGCCATGGGCTTAATTGAAAATGGCAAGGATTACACCATCCTGACAGATATTCAGGGTATGGAAGACCACTACGGCGACATGGACTTCAAGGTTGCCGGAACCAGAGAAGGCATTACAGCCTTACAGATGGATATCAAGGTTCAGGGTCTGGACAGAAAGATCCTGGGTGAAGCAATGGAACAGGCCAAGAAGGCCAGAATGCAGATCCTGGATGTTCTGGAAGCAGCAATTGCCAAGCCAAGAGACCATGTATCACAGTATGCTCCTAAGATCTGCAAGATGATGATCCCTGTTGACAAGATCAGAGACGTCATCGGTACAGGCGGAAAGAACATCAATGCCATCATCGAAGCAGCCAACGACTGCAAGATCGATATCTCCGATGAAGGCCGTGTTCTGATCTACCACCAGGATCAGGAATCCATCGACATCGCCAGAAAGATGATCGAAGACATCACCAGAACCGCCAAGATCGGCGAGATCTACGATGCCAAGGTCGTCAGACTGGAAAGCTACGGTGCCTTTGTGGAACTGTTCCCTGGCACAGATGCCTTACTGCATGTATCTGACATGAGATGGGAAAGAGTCAACAAGCCTACCGACATCTACAAGATGGGTGACATCGCTAAGGTTCAGGTAACTGAAATCGACGAGAAGGGCAGAGTAAACGTTTCTGCCAAGGTTCTGTTAGACAAGCCAGAGGGCTTTGAAGAAGTCAAGGATTACGGACGCAAGGCGCTGTTTGGAAACAGCGGCAAGTCCTCAACCAAGACTTCAGGCAAGCAGGGCATTACCAGAAAAAAGAAAGTTAACTAGTCTTAACTGAAAGAAAAAGAATGCTCCGGCAGGGATTTGCCGGGGCTTTTTGACGACAAAAACGTACAATTATCGAGGATTGTGTGAATGTGCTTCTTATTATATTATTTAAAGTTTAATTGTGTTAAAATGTTAGCATGAGAATGAGAAAGAAACACTGGGCCAAGGACATGATCGCACAGCGAACAGACTGCGTGATAAGTGATCCCGGTGAGCTCAGAGGAAACTGGAAACAGCTGGCCGGCGACAGGCAGATCAGAGTTGAAATAGGATCAGGAAAAGGTGACTACTGGATCAGTATGGCTCACCGGTATCCTGATTGTTTATGGATTGCCGTTGAGAAGGATGAAAGCTGTGTCGGGATAGCTCTGAAGAAGTGTCTGGAGAATACCACGGAAAACATGAAAATTATCAACGGTGATGCTGCTGAAATTGAGCAGTGGTTCGCCGAAGATGAGATCGACGTGATCCATCTGAATTTCTCTGATCCATGGCCTAAGAAGAGACAGACCAAGAGAAGACTGACCTACGGAACCTTCTTAGATTCCTACAGGAAGATATTGAAACCGGACGGTCTGGTCATCATGAAGACTGACAATGCCAAGCTGTTTGAATATTCCCTGGTATCACTCGGTGATAATGGCTGGCATCTGGAAGAAGTCAGCGTTGACTACCGCCGTGAACCACACGATGAGGATGCCATCACGGAATATGAAGCCAGCTTCATGGCTCTGGGACAGCCTATCTACCGTGCCATCTGGAAGCCTTCAGGAGGTAAGCAGGTATGAAGAAAGTGATAATGCTGCTGCTTGCCATGGTCATGCTGGCGGGATGTACGGCTGTAAAGGTCCCGCTGGATGTTGACTTCAAGAAAGAAGTGCTCAGATCGATCAGGGAGGCTTCGGAAGTGGAACTGCCGGAGTTTTCAGAGAATAATTCCCATAAGGAATACTATGACTATTACCTGTTTCAGGGTGTCGGTCGCAAGGAGATCGATGAGATCAGCAACATCTTCATCTTCTATGATAACGAAGCTGTGCTGAATCTTGATGTTGCCGGTATTCTGAAGCGTTCAGTCTACGAAGACAATACACTGCGTAACATTGAATCCTTCCAGGGCAAAAGCCTTTATACGGAAGGCAGCTGCCGCAATTCCCGCGGTCTGCCGATGAGCTACCGCATGGAAATGAAGGTAGTTAACGGAACATCCTACATTATTCTGCAGACCAATCAGTTCATCTTCACCGCATCATGTCCTTTACTGGAGGCAGATGAGACGATCTATGAAATGATGAAAACCCTGAGAACCTGCAGTGTCGATACCAATCTGGTTACGGAAACCTATTCAAATCAGGACAAGTCCAGCTACCGGATCACCAACATCCGTCTGTTCAGAGAGATACTGCCGGAAAGCGGAAGGATCATTGACTACATGGATGACTGGAAGAATGACCCGAGTTACACCGTCATTGACCGTGAAAGCAGACCTGGTGAAATACCGAGTGCCAGTGACATCCGGGATGCCGAAAACCAGGACTATGGCGGCCCGGAAGATGAGCCGATCGAGGACAATCCGGTGATCGAGGATGAGGACGATACCATTCCGGTAATTGAGGAACAAACTGAGGGAACTGCAGAAAACAATGAAGAAAATACGGATGTTTCAGATGAGACATCAGGAGGATAAATTATGAAGAA
>CAMOMM010000078.1 GCA_946619805.1 uncultured Bacillota bacterium
CGTTTAAGCCCTGATCACGCAGCATTACCGCATACTTGACGAGAACCGTATAGCTGAAGCAGAAATGTCGGCTGTCAAAGACAAGCACCTTGCCATCAAAATCCTCCCGTCCCATGCGGGCGCTCTGATAACATCCGGAAACTCCTGATGACATGGTCATGCATAATACTTCATCATATTCTTCCAGAGCTTCTTCAAAAGCCTTTTCATACTGATATGGAGTTATCTGACTGGTTTTCGGGAACAGATCGCTTCCCTCCAGTTTTTCATAGAATTCCGTATTGGAAATGGTCACACCGTCAAGAAATTCTTCCTCACCCAGCAGATACCTTAAAGGCAGAATCCTTATTCCAAGTTCTTTTCCCTGCTGCTGCGGTATGTCACAGGCAGAATCAACAATAATCTTAACAGTCATATCCAATTCCTCCACGCAATAGATATTATAATGTTTATTTCTGTGTAAGGCAAAATAAAAGTCTGCTTCAAAACAGACTTCATCTTTAATCCTGGTTACTGATAGCCGGAAGCTTGTATATTTCCTCACCCTCCTGAGTGATCAGATATTCACCTCTGGCCCAGATCTTGACATAGTTTTCGTCAAGCAGCTGTTCCTTCTGCTGCATCAGGTGTTCCTGTTCAGCCTGCAGTTCAGCCAGCTCCTTTTTGGCGTCATTGATATCAGTAAGAAGGGTAAAGGTTGTTTCGACTTCACGCGATATCTGCCACAGAAAATAGCCGGTACCCGCCAGCATCAGCAGGCTCAGCACTACCGTGAACACTGTCGCTAAAGGTGATTTCTTCTTTTTTCTTGTTTCCGTCATCCTTTTACCTCTTACGCTTTACTATCATACATATTTAATTGTGAAATTTCAAGCGTCGTTCTCTTCTTCCAGATACTTCTCCTCTACAACTTCATAAAGATCACTGGCTTCATTCTTTCTGACAACATCCTTTACTTCCAGTACTCTGACCGTCAGGGAACGCTGTCCGAAGATGACTTCAATGATGTCTCCGGCCTTTATATCCGTAGATGGTTTGGCAACTCTGCCGTTTACTATTACACGCTGATTGGCGGCCAGCTCCTTGGAAACCGTTCTTCTCTTCAGTATCCTGGCAACCTTTAAAAACTTATCAAGCCTCATTTTTCCGCCTTTCTGCCTTTTCGGCTATGTTCATCACTTCATTTACGGTAACGATCCAGTTCTTCCTCTTGGGAATCAGGAAAGTTATCCTGTTTTTAGTATATCTCAATCTGATGCCCGCTGACAGTTCCATGACCTTTTCAAACAGACGTACCCCGTCAACCTTCTGAGAAAACCGCGGTGACAGAATAAGTCGGCATTCCTTCTCCAGCTCTTCCAGCGCTTCAAACTTGCGGGAGTTGAGCATGATCTCTGCCCTTTTCTTTTCAAACAGCAGTCTTACCGAATTAGGAAGTCGACCATAACGGTCATTTATCTCTTCCAGCAGAGCATTAAGTTCCTTACGGGTCTTCATCTTGTCGATCCTCTGGTAAAGAGTGATCTTTTCATAGTCTTCCGGGGCAAATCTCTCCGGAATATATCCGTCTACATTACCGATCTTAGGACCTGATTCTTCCTTCTTTTTAACGATGCCCTTCTGCCGTTCAATGGCTTCCTGCAGCATGTCCAGATACAGATCCATTCCAACCGTATTGATGAACCCCGCCTGTTTCTCACCCAGAAGGTCACCGGCACCTCTGATCGTCAGATCTCGCATGGCTATCTTATAGCCTGATCCCAGTTCCGTGAACTCCTTGATGGACTGCAGCCTCTTGGCCGCTATCTCTGAAAGCTGCTTGCGCCCGTCATACATCAGATAGGCATAGGCGATGCGGTCACTGCGGCCTACTCTTCCCCTGATCTGATACAGCTGTGACAGCCCGAAATTATCCGCCTTGTCAATGATTACGGTATTGGCATTGGAAATGTCAATTCCGGTCTCAATTATGGTCGTACATACCAGTATGTCATATTCTCCCATGACAAAACGGTACATGACATCTTCTATTTCATCACGGTTCATCTTGCCGTGAGCGACGGCTATACGGGCTTCCGGCAGTTCTATCTCCAGCTTGGCTGCCACCTGGTAGATCGTGGAAACGTTATTATGCAGATAGAATACCTGACCGCCGCGGGCCAGTTCCCTCTGTATTACTTCCTTGATGAAACCCTGGTTCTTTTCCACCACATATGTCTGGATCGGCATTCTGTTTAGCGGAGGAGTATCAAGCTGCGACAGGGACATTATCCCAATTAGCGAAAGCTGTAGTGTTCGCGGAATAGGTGTGGCAGAGAGAGAAAGAACATCAATGGTTCTTTTCAGTTCCTTGATCTTTCCCTTGGCTTCAACCCCGAAACGCTGTTCTTCATCAACGATCAGCAATCCCAGATCCTTAAACTCAATATCCCTGCTTAAAAGACGGTGAGTACCGATCAGAATGTCCACCTTACCCTCTTTGACTTCTTTAATGATCCTTTTCTGTTCACTTTCAATAACGAAGCGGTTGATGATCTCAATGTTGACGCCAAAGCCCTTGAATCTTTCCTTAAAGGTATTGTAATGCTGACGGGAAAGAATGGTGGTAGGGCACAGATAGGCCACCTGCTTGAGATTGCTGACGGCTTTGAAGGCGGCGATCATGGCAACTTCAGTCTTGCCGAAACCGACATCACCGCACAGTAATCTGTCCATAGGCTTAGGTTTTTCCATGTCCTGCTTTACTTCCGCAATGGCCTTCTTCTGGTCATCAGTAAGTTCATATTCAAAATTGGCCTCAAATTCCCTCATCTGATCATCATCAGGCAGATAGGCATATCCGATGTTCTGTTCACGGTCAGCGTAAAGCTGCAGCAGTCTCGCCGCAATGTCATTTACATCCTTTTCAACTTTTTCCCTGGTCTTCTTCCAGGTTTCCCCGCCCAGCTTACTGACACGTATGCCGACTCCTTCCGAGCCGACAAACTTCCTGACCATTCTGAACTGTTCCAGCGGTACTAACAGCTCATCATCATTTTTATAGAGTATTCTCAGATAATCTCGGTGATTGCCTCTGATCTCCCTGGTAACGATTCCCTTATATATACCGATTCCATAGTGATTATGAACGACATAATCTCCTTCATTTAAGTCCTGATAGTCATCAAGCCGTTCTGCTTCCCGGAACTTGCGGGAATATCTGCCCTTTTTAATGACAGTTCCAAACAGCTCCTTAGCCGTTAATACCGTATATTCCTGATAGCTGAAACCTTCCTCAAAGATCTCATCCATAAACTCGATCCGGTCATCTAGCCTGTTTTTCTTAAGTTCTTCCTCCAGCAGTCTTCTGTTGGTTCTGCCCAGAGCCAGAATGACCTTTCTGTTTTCAGCCAGTTTCCTTATCTGCAGCATGGCCTTATCCAATGGCAGCTGCGGGAAAAATACCTGCGAGATGCTGCTGGTTATGGCATGATCATAGTCAGGATAAAGAGACATGACATAAGGATTGTAGTGTGCCATCAAGCGGTAATAGTCACAGTATACACTGAAGTATGCCAGACTTCTGCCGGCCGTAAACATCTCGGTAATGTATTCGGAGGTCTCGTTAAGAGTCCGACGGACATTGGTCTCTATTTCCTCTTCCGTAGAAAGAACAATATCCGGATCATCAATATAGTTCAGGATGCTGGCATTGTCTTCAAAGAAGCATCTGTATCGATACAGATAATGTTCAAACAGATGGTTTTCCAGATAGCTGATATCTCTTTCCACTTCACCCTGCAGTTCTTCACTGAAATCTGTCTTGCCCTTATCGCGTTCAAACTGTTTCAGTATTCTCTGTTTTACCGGCTGAAAGTCTTCATCATATATCAGTGTACTGGCCGGTACTATCCTGATCTGCTTAACCGGCTGGATCGTACGCTGGCTGGACATGTCAAAGAAGCGGATGCTGTCAATGACATCGTCAAAGAACTCTATTCTGACCGGATAGTTTTCCTGAATGGTGAAGACGTCAACTACGTCACCTCTCATTGAGAAGGTCAGCGGCTGATCCACTCTGCTTGCCTGACGGTATCCGCTTTCTATCAGCAGTTTCTTCAGCTGGTCCATGCGGATTACCTGATCATTTTTCAGCTCAATTATATGTCTTCTGAAAGTATCCACCGAAGGAAGATACCTTACAAGAGCAGTAGGATGAGTAACTATCACTCTCGGTTTATTATTCAGAACAATGTCGGCCAGTGTTTCCATCTGGCGGGCATACATGGTTGGTGTAGAAGCAATTGCCTCTACTCTTAGCGATTCTTCCACGTTGAAAATCAGCACATCCTCCTGAAGCAGGGGGGTTAGCTTCCTGAAAAGCTGCTGTGCCGTGTATAAGTTATTCTTGACGATCACCAGATTGCGGGGCTGCTGTCTGAAAGCCGTCGCAATTACCAGTGCCTCAGTGTTAGGTGCCAAAGATGACAAACCCTTAATGCGGTCATTGACTGCCTTAACGGCAGCATCATCTTTCAGCAGGTTCCAAAACTCAATCATTCAAATTCCTTCCTTGAAAGATGTATGTCTATTGTACATCATTCATCGGGTTATTTCCAGCGCTATGAAGTACAAGAAAACCGGAGAACAACTCATCTCCGGTCATCGTTCTAGAATTCCTTCTTATCCATCATCTTTACCGTTGTCAGGTAAATAACATAGCAGATCACTGCCGTTATCGCTGCCAAGCATCCTGCAATGACCCATGGATTGATCTTATCCAGGGCAGCTACGAAGCTTGAAATCCGCGGTCCCAGCTTTTCAGCAAATCCCTTAACAGCCAGTGCAATGGCTGCTACAACACCGTATATGATGAACATTACGGTTCTGGCCTTTTCAGATCCATACTTCAGCTGAATGAAGATCATGGCGAAACACATTATTGATATTATGCATACTGTCATTAACAGCACTGCTGCCAGCCCTTCGGTTTCAACCGGTTTTCCGGTAACCCAGCCCAGAATGAACATTACCGCTGTACCATATATCCGGCCGAACACTTCCATTAGCAGAGTAAATATGAACTTTTCCGCTACATAAGTCTTACAGTCAACCGGCAGAGAGAACAGGAATGGGAAGCCATTGTCATACTCATCATAGCTGATGGTTCCGCTGGCAATTATTCCCATTAACATGGTCATGTACGCAATGACAAAGCCTGCATCCAGTGACATACCCATTATGACTGAAAGTATCAGATATATTAACAGTGTCTGCCTGCGCTGTATTGCCAGGCGCAGATCCTTGATAACCAAACCTTTCATCTTACTTACCTCCTGTCAGCATCAGGATCAGATCATCGATGCCGCTGTTTTCCACAACGATACCGGGATAATTCTCTACATAATACTGCTTTTCATCACAGAGGCAGCGATAACCATAGCTTTCCTTTTTGGCTTCCAG
>CAMOMM010000079.1 GCA_946619805.1 uncultured Bacillota bacterium
AAAACCCACTTCCCATAACACGCTCAGCGTCTCGGGCCGTGGGTTAAAGACTATTAAGCCCGGCGTGGATGGTGGCCGGGTTTAATAGCATGTTTAAGGAAGCAAGGGAACGGAAACGATTGGGGAACCCTTGCATATTTATTATATCATCTATTTACGAATATTGAAATATTTTTCAAAGAGGACCTGATTGATATAAGATTCAAAGATGATATTGTTATTCAGGTATGACAGCCACAAATAATAATAATCCCGGGTAAATCTCCGGAGGTCCATTTCTGAAGAATCGTAAACCGGCGGGGATCCTGAGGCCAGATCAGTAATGTAATAACCCCGAGCAGATTTATGTATGTAGATACATAATTCACCAACCTTAACAAGCGGCCGATACTCTTTAATATTCATGGATCTGATCAGCGCCTTCTGGTCATTGGTGAACTCATTTTCAAGTGACATCTTACCAAAATCACTGATACCGGTTAACTTGTATAAAGATGTCTGAGCCTTCTTTTTAGATATAGGCGCATCCCGGAGGCAGTAAATGGCCAGCGATCTATCTGGAAAATAATAATACTGCTGCTTCTTACTGATCATCTTTTCAACAGTGCTGACCAGTTTCAGCTCTATGAATATCGGACAAGCCAGGTCATTACTGTTAGAAAGACATATCACTTTTAAAGGACTGAAGCCGTTTATCTCACGATTTCGGGCAATGGTTTCAATAGCATTAAGGAACGCTGTGCCCTCTGCCCTGATTGGTTTCTCGTGTTTTTCACCGATAAATTCATCATAGATCAGAACAGATACATCAGAAGCGTCAAAGCCTCTGACATTGGAGACGGTACTTAATGCCATTATATAGCCTAATACTGGTCCGCTGGTGTACGCTATATGATTGTCATCATATTCAGTTTGATAAATGCCGGTGATGTTTTTATTTATCTTTTTCATTGAATAATCATAAGCATCCCCCAGCGTTGACTTTAAGGCATTCAGTGGGTTAAATTCATCAGATTTAATCAGATCTACCTGTGCCTGAGTACGTCGCATATAAATAAATTTAAGGCGGTTATCCAGGCAGTATTTTAAGGCCCCGAAGGTCTTACCGATACCACGGCCACCCACAATGAAGTTATAAACAGCCGCATTATGAAAAGGATGGGCGGCGTTAAAGTATCCAGATTTAAGATATAGCTTTTCCATAATCTTATTATAACATAAGAAAAGGCCGGTTACCCGGTCCTCTCTTAACGGTGATATTTACCGTTTTTGGGCTTTTCCTCTTCTTCCTGGCGTGGATTAGGTAAAAGGTTGATCTGATCAACGGACACCTGTAAGGTGTAATGTTTAATATCATTATCATCAGTGTAATTGTTTTCCGTTAATCTGCCGCCCACCATGACCATGTCACCTTTAGCAACATACTTTTCCAGCGTTTCAGCGGTGGCATTCCAGGCCACGCAGCTGATGAACTGGGTCCGCTCGTTACCGTCGTTATCTTTACCGTCTCTGACGGCAATGGAAAAGCGGGCCACTGATCCGGCATTCTTTCCCTTTCCGTATTCTTTTAACTCAATTTCTTTGGTTAGTCTCCCGACTAATACAACTTGATTAGTAAGCATTCTTATTTTTCCTCCTTTACTTACTTTTTATATTTATACAGACCTTTTATGTCATGGTCCGCATAACGTATTTTTACGAGGCCGTTCAGGATATCTTTGAATTCCTGAGTGATTCCGAGCGTATACATTCCATTTTTAATAACTATATTATCAGTTATTTCCAGTGGGTGCCCTTCTTCTGTTACCGTCATCCTGACGTTATCGTTGAAAGTTGATTCTGTCCCTCCGGCTTTATAGAAGGTGAAACCTTCTTTAAAGTTCTCGATTTTCCCGAGTTCATCCGGTCCCAATTTCTTATTGACTCCGGCGATAGTTATATGCAACTTATCATTCATGTCGGTATATACGTATTTTTTAGCCCCGAGCGTTGAAAACTGTTTATATGAGCCGTCGTCTTCGAATACGCCCATATAATGAACCTCACCTTTGCGGTCCACTTCATAGGCATTAGTTTTCAGGCATTCTTTTATTCTTTCGTTATTGAATGCCGTAAGATCTAATTCTCCGGTATATTTAACGCTGTCGGTATCACAATAAACAAAGTTATCACCAGCCAGATCTATGGCCTGCTGCAACCTGTACCGGGCCCAGCATGTAACCCAGGTACCCCAGGCGTAGGACAGAAAAGCCTTTTTATTACTTTCATTTAATAACTTTTCAAGTGGTTCATCTTTTTCCTGGTAGGGGTCATCAGCTTCAGCTATGAATTCAATGGAGTCCTTCACCGGATCCTGAGCAGTCATACCATAACAGCTGTTTAGCATTTCCTTATTCAGCATATACTGAAAGTATTCATCTGAGTCCTCAGATACGCCTTTTAAGGTGGTTTTGACTGTGTAGAATTCCCGGACCACATCCAGAAGCATAGACGGCAGCGGTTTATAATATGCCGTGTAAGCGTCCCATATGTCGGACCCGTCCCACTTGTAGCAATCTAATACTATTCTCAGATCCACGTCAGTTATGGTAGTTTCAAGGTAATCGGCTCGCAGGATCCTCCCGTTATCAAATACACCATTGATGATATTGCGGCATTTATCCCGAGATAGATACGGGCAGCCTATCATGATATTTTTCAGGTTAATATTCCGGAAAGCTATCCTCATGATAATAGCCTGTTTATGCTCTTTCATAATTGATAAAATGTTATTCAGTGAACAGTCAGGGACCGGGTAAAATTTACTCATTGGATATAAGCATTGGAGCATTACAGCCGGGTAGCTGCTGACGATATCCAGAGATCTGACGTTATTGACGATCTGGCCAACATAATAACGGTTGGCATGAGTATTACCGCCACGGAATGCCTCACGCAATAACCTGTATACATCCGGATCCGGAAGCATTTCATGCAGCTGGTCATGATTATAACCTTTCATGGCCTCCCGGCATCTTCTGCGGACGTATCCGGTCTGAGTCAGTGGTACCGTCAGCACATTATCACCGGTGATATCCAGCTTCTTATATAAAGCCTCTACCAGGCCACGGACATCATTGACGCAATATTCAAGTTCACGCTCTGTTAATGGAGTCCATGGGTACCTGACTTTTGAATAATCAAACTCCAAGCCACTGAGCTTCTTGTCTTTGACCTGCATTTGATAAGTGAACTGTTGCAGTGAGCAGTTAGTCAGGAAGTAGCTGCACCTGAATTCAAAGCAGTCGAACATTGTGCACTTTAACACCTTGCGGGAATCGGTACAGAAAACCTCATCAGGTTCGAAATGATACAGGCCTTTTAAATACTGGAATTCATAACTGAGGTTATGCACATATACGACCATGGTAGTCTTTTTGATCTGCTTTCGGATCTTCTGAAGCAGCTGGAAAAATTCAAACCAGTACCGGCCGACGATAGTGGTATCTTTTCCGATCTGCATTTGCCAGATATACATTACATTCTGAGGAATGTCCGGCAGGTTAGTCGTTTCGATATCAAAGGCCGATATTATATTGATATATCTTTTTTGCTGTTTACTGTTTCCGTGAGTCTTTAGAATCTCAAGGCCTTTAAGCTGTTCCGGGTCATATTCATCAATATTAATAATATTGAGATCCGGTGTCATTTTTTATTTTCCTCGTGAATTTGAGATCTTTCGGACGTGGGGCCGGTTTACCTTTACGGCGGGCTTCATTTACACGCTTCTGATATCTTTCTGCGTATTCAGTCCAGTCCTGGACGGTAGCCTCCAGCTGCTCAGGAGTCAGTTTTCCGTCATTGGTGATACGGCTGTACTGGTCTACAAAGTAGCGATAGCCGTATATATCCGCGAGGCCTCTGGCTCTCATGTC
The DNA here is from genome assembly GCA_946619805.1 of uncultured Bacillota bacterium. Lineage (GTDB taxonomy): Bacteria > Bacillota_I > Bacilli_A > Erysipelotrichales > Erysipelotrichaceae > RUG521. The sequence continues at coordinate 3,915 of CAMOMM010000079.1, forward strand.
ATCTATGAAGCGCCACATGGCCTCAGCATTATCAGGAGTTACAAAACCAAAACCCGCCTCATTAAGTGTCTTAGCGGACTGGACCAGCGAGGCCTGGTATTTGGGAATTGTCAGCAGTCCGCTCTGATATATTCCTTTAGCTCTTTTCAGTAATAAGCTCATGCCTTTATTGCTGATCCGTCCGACTTCCTTCAGGGTGGGGAATTCACCGGCCAGCCAGTCTTTAAGATTATTCTCAGGATATGCCGCTGTTAATCTTTTCAGCTGCTGACGTAGACGCCGGGATACGGTACTGTATTCTTTTCTGAGTGCTTTTTCTTTCGGTGTAAATGCCATATTATAACACCTTCTTTATAACATTCTTAATGAATCCGTCAGGCATACTTTTTAAATCACGGTAACATTCAGCCAACTCAATAGGCCCAGGGATCATATAACCGTTTGTCTCATGCGTATATATTACATCTGGATTACGATGACGGCCACTTGTTGCGATAGTTTCCATTCCTATCACAACTATAGTATTAACCAAATATTTAAGAGTATCGCTTCTGCCCCACTTCTGATAAAATTCTTTGTTATTCATTTTCTTTCCTCAGCATTTCTTTTATAAGATTTTTAGCTCCACCTAATGGGTAATAATATGGGCAATTAGTACAGTCGAATTCTAGCGCAGTATTAACTTCAATTTGACTGGTTACAAGATCATTAGTACAAAACATCAAGTAACCTTCCATCCATTGTTCACCATGAAAGAAAATACAATCCTTTTTAACTTTTCTATTTCTCATTTTCTTCCTCCCATTTGTATATATGATTTATTGCCGGATAATATTCTCCGGTATGGTCCCGGATCCGTTCATACCAGTCATACAGGATACCAGGCGCTTCAGTGAACTTTTTCCGCTTCTTCTTATTCAGATTTTGGATGTAATAATCATCAGTGATTATGTACTCCCGGACTTTCCTGTAATTCCATTTCATCAGATCCATATCATAATATTTATTATAAATTACCCTGGTAAATGCTTTCATATTACAGATATCCTTATAGTATTCTTTTTGATTGCATTCACAGAGAATACCATCCAATCGGGATTATAATCACATTCAGGAATGACGGTATTCAATACCGCATGTATGACTATGATTTCCGTCGACATTGGTAGTACTTCTAACAGTTCTTTCAATTTCATTGCAGCATTCCTTTCAACAGTTTAATTATATAATTAATTTCAGTCAGTTTACCCTGGTTATAGAAATACTGACGCGTCATGTTTTCGGGGTCAGTGTCCTCCAGATAGACGGTTAAGGTCCGTCTTTCATCCTCCAGGTGCCTGATCAGATCTGTTATATCCATCATATCGTTGATACCTCCTTACTGATGAGTTGCTGCCAGTCAATGGCCTCTTCAAT
>CAMOMM010000080.1 GCA_946619805.1 uncultured Bacillota bacterium
CCATTCCCGTTACTTAAAACATAGTTCACTTAGTAGAACAATGATGAGAGTAAAGGAGGTAAATGACTATGTTAACACCTAGAATTTTTACAGAAAACTTATTTGATGACTTATTTGATGAATTCCCATTCAATTCAATGGAAAACATTGACCGTAAGCTTTATGGAAAGCACGCTTCAAGAGAAATGCTGACAGATGTCAGAGAACATGAAGACCACTACGAAGTAGAAATAGATCTGCCTGGCTTCAAGAAAGAAGATATCAGTGTGGAACTGGAAAACGGTTATCTGACCATTACCGCCAACAAGGGTCATAACCAGGAAGAAAAGAATAAGGAAGGCAAGATCATCCGTCAGGAAAGATATTCCGGTACCTTATCTCGTAGCTTCTACGTTGGTGAAAACATCACCAAGGAAGATGTCCATGGCAAATATGAGGGCGGTGTATTGACCTTGAGTGTTCCTAAGAAAGAAGAAACAAAGCAGGTTGAACATAATAACCGCATCATGATTGAAGGCTAGTATTGTATAGGCCCGCTTTGAACTGCCCCACAAAAATGGGACACTCAAAAAAAGTCCGTGATGAAAGGTATGACGAACTGAATTGTTCAGGAGTCATGCCTTTTAATTTGCGTTGAGGTCTTCGATTGTTGTAGAAATCAATATATTCACCAACCATATTAATTAGTTGACCGTTAGTTTCAGGAACATCACCTAATTCCAGACATTCAGATTTAAGATGACCGAAGAAATTCTCACAGCACGCATTATCATAACAGTTAGCTTTACGAGAATGAGAAACAGTAACACTGTGGTCGTCAAGATATCTAATATAAGTTATGTTAGTATATTGGAATCCCTGGTCAGAATGAAGGCAGCAGAAAAGAGACTGATCCCATTTGTCGTTGATTACCTTTGACACATTATCCATAACTAACTTCAAATCATTAAACTTGGATATCTGATAGGCTATAATGGAATTGTCATAAAGGTCCTTGATCACGCTAAGATACATTCGGCCTTGTTGACTGTAAATGTAACTTACATCTGTCACTAACTTTTCCAGGGGTCGTGAAGCTGTGAAGTTACGGGCGAGGTAGTTTTCACAGACTATTCTCGCTTTTTCATTTGGATCTTCTTTTGTGCAGCACTGGAATCGTTTTTTCCTTATGGGAGAAGACAATCCCAGTATTTTCATGTATTTATAGATGGTTTTATCGTTGTGCACTACTCCATAGCGTCTGAATATCTCGTCTTTGATGAATCTATAACCTTTTTTCGTCTCATAGAATATCTTCTCTATCTCATCTGCCAGCCATTCATCAAAACTGTATCTTATGGGCCTTCCCATCTTCAGCCACCTGTAATAGCCGATGGTGGATACTATGAGATAATTACACAGTCTCTTTATCTTATAGTCTTCCTTCAAATCGTATACGACCATATACCTTAGTGCTCTCCGTAGTTTTTGCGGAGAGCCTTCACTTTTTTTAGTACTGCATTCTCCATCTTCAAATGCTCAATCAGCTCATCTTTCGACAATTCATCAAGCTTTACTTTCTTTGGCCTTCCTTTCTGAACACCTTCTTTCTTTCCTAAATGTCTGCCATCCTTTTTCAATAGTTCCGTGTCCTGCTGGTATAGTTTTGTCCATTGTCTCAACTGTTCTCTTGATCTTAATCCTAATTCTCTGGATGCCACTTTCGTTCCACCTAATTCTCCACTCAAGTTCTTTTCTACTGCTTCTTTCTTGAATTCTGCTGAATACTTCTTGTTTGGTTTTCCTGCCATATTAAAACCCTCCTATACTTTCATTGTACAGGAGGGTATGCCTTTTTTTATCACTGTCCATTTTTATTGGGGCAGTTCATTGAAGTGGTTCCTTTTTTCTCTTATTCAGGTTGCAGCTGATCAGTCTTTCGGACTGTCGATGAACATGGAGAATTTGTCTAATGGCAGATTCTCAATGTTATCCAGTATCTTGCGGTCATCGGCACTGGCCAACTGTTTTGTTCTGGCTTTGGTGATTTCGATTTCAGTCTTTCTTCTGGAAGGGCCGCCGACACATCCGCCCGGGCAGAACATGCCTTCAATGAAATCTTCAGGCAGTCGGTTGTTCTTTAATAACAGCAGGGCTTTCTTGCACTCGGCACCACCGGAGGCACGGTACAGTTTTACGTTTTCCGTTTCTTCACCAAGTTCCTTCATGACTTCCAGAACAGCATTGGCTACACCGCCGCTGGAAGCGAATTTTTTGCCGAAGAGGCTTGATTCCTGCTCAAAATCATCAGCTGGTTCAAAAGTAACATTGCAGGAGTTCATCAGAGTCTGCAGCTCTCCATATGTCATGACATAATCGGCATTGCCGGCAATATCTTCATTCTGAGCTTCCTTCTTCTTGGCCACACATGGACCGATGAATACGGTTTTGGCATCTGGCTTGATGACTTTCAGGTAACGGCTGGCAGCACACATCGGTGAAACTGTCTTTGACTTGTTCTTTTCATAAAGGTCAGGATAGTTCTTTCTGATCATTTCGACGAAAGCCGGGCAGCAGGAAGTTGTCAGTTTTTTGCCTTCCTCGAGGGCTTCGATCCATTCTCTGGCCTCAAATGCGGCTGTCAGGTCGGCACCTAAGCCTACTTCAATCATGTCCGTAAAGCCTATCTTTTTAAGAGCCTGACGGATGGAAGCCAGATTTGCGTCACCAAACTGTCCTTCAATGCTTGGAGCAACCATGGCAATGATCTCTTTGCCGGCTTTGATCTCATTGATGATGTCAACAAGATAGACTTTGGAACCAATGGCACCAAATGGGCAGTTATGAATGCAATGTCCGCAGTTTACACACTTTTCCTCATTGATGTTGGCAATACCGTATTCGTTATAACTGATGGCGTCCATCGGACAGGCTTTCTTGCATGGTCTCTCAACATGAATGATTGCCCCATAAGGACAGGCGCTGGCGCACATGCCGCACTCTCTGCATTTGGCCGGATCGATCTTCATATGGCTGTCACCCGGTGAAATGGCACCGAAACGGCACGAATTCAGGCAGGCTTTTCCCAGACAGAATCGACACATGTCAGTTACCATGTATGTGGCAATAGGGCATTCATCACAGGCCGGTTCAATGATCTGGACGATATTATGGCTGTCTGGGTTGGTCGATACATTCTTGCCCATGGCAAGTTTTACTCTTTCCCTGACGATCTCTCTTTCCTTATAGACACAGCATCTCCAGGTTGGTTTAGGACCAGGGAACAGTCTGAGGATCATTGCATCAACTGATTCCTGTGTCAGATTGTCAGCCCAGGCCAGCTTACATACTTCTTCCTTGATGGTGTTTTTGAGTTTTAAAATCTCGGCATCACTACTGATCATTTATTAATTCCGCCTTTTTCTTAACTTGATTATAACATCTTATCAGCTTTCATTGGATAAATATTACAGATATTCGGGAATCACAACGGCAGGTTGAAAAGATAAGGACATAAAGAAAAGAACCGCTGTTTTAATGTGGCGGTTCCTTGAATGTTTCGGGCTATTCAGCTTTGTTTCTTGTAAAGGAGTAATACAGTCCGATGGCTGACATCAGAGCTCCGGCTATCAGTAATACTATGAATGCCGTTTCCCTGGTTATGTTATCAGCTGCCGTACCGTGACCCATAAGAGCTCCGATCAGTAAGGCGATCGTCCCGCAGATCAGCAGAAGACTGCTGTAATCCTTTTTCTTTACGATGACCGGTTCTTCCGGTTCATCTGTCTCATCCAGCTCATCAAAGGTGATCTCAGCCAGATCCTGGGCTGTAATGACGCCTAATACTTCATTTGTCCTTTCGGAAAGTACCGGAATTGAGTCTTCGTCATAGTCGATCAGTTCGTCCAGTGATTCGGTATCGATGGTATCATCGGCATATACATATGGGTAGGATGTAATGATCCTGGCTTCAAATTCTGCTTCATTTTTAGCGGTAAGAACGTCACGGAGGTCAATGGCTCCATGGAGTGTATCGTTTTCATTCAGCAGATAAATGGTACCGATGTTGTCATTTTCCCTGGCCTGCTCGATCAGGGAATTCATGGTGTCCTTCAGGGACATTCCGTATTTCAGAGCGATGAAGTTGGTGGTCATCAGAGAACCAAACTGATTATCGGCATAGGAATTGATCAGTTCAATATCCTCTTTGGCTTCAGGTTCCATCAGGTTAATGATTTCCTTGGCCTTGCTGTCATCCAGTCCTTCCAGAATGTCGACAGCGTCGTCTGCGTCCATTTCCTCGATGATATCAGCGGCCTGGTCAGCCTCTAATTCGGCGAAATACTTATCGACGTCCTCATCCAGATAGGCAAAGACGCGGGAGGTGTTTTCAATACCGAGGGAATCGTACAGATGCTTTCTTTCCTTTGGGGTCAGATAGGCCAGCACACTGGCGATGTCATTGTCATGATAGTATGACAGGGCATTGGCCAGCTTCTTTTTGTCCGGAGTCTTGCGGACCAGATCAAAGATTTCCTGACCGTAATATCTTTCATCCATTATTTCTTCACTGTTTCTTTCAGTCATTTTACGTACCTCCTATATCCATTCCTTGTTTATCCTGATGTATATTTTCTTAATGATCTGAGCCAGCCGCAGATAGCCTAACAGCAGTAAGGCCATCCACAGTCCGTAGATACCCGGAACCTTGCCCATTTCAAATATGTGTGAAATATCAGTCATGCCGATTATCAGGGTAACGATCACAACAGCGATATTGGAAATATACAGCTGCCGTGAGGCATTAGCCTGGATAAACGGTATCTTATGAGTTCTTATTGTATGTATGACGATCGTCTGTGAAATGACGCCGAACATGAACCACCCGCACTGGAAGAATTCAGCCTTACCCGGGTTATCGTAATGGAACACAAACCATAATACGGCGAAGCACCGGATATCGAGCACTGTTGACAGTAACCCGAAGTATACCATGAACTTCTTGATGCCGTCGACATTCCATTTCTTTGGTTTTTCTACATATTCAGGTTCTACGTTGTCAAACGGCATGCCCAGCTGGGCAAAGTCGTTGAGAATGTTCTGAACCAGAATGTGAACCGGCTTCAGAGGTAAGAAAGGCAGTGCCAGTGAAGCAATGAGAACGGATATCATGTTACCGAAGTTACCCGAGATAGCCATCTTGAGATACTTGTTCATGTTGGCAAAAGTTCTTCTGCCTTCCATGACACCGTCGTCAAGGACCTGCAGGTCCTTTTCCAGCAGAATGATGTCTGCGACTTCCTTGGCAATGTCAACTGCCGTATCAACGGAGATGCCTACATCTGCC
>CAMOMM010000081.1 GCA_946619805.1 uncultured Bacillota bacterium
CTGGCATTTCTATTATTACCAAAGGCCTTTGGGGCTGGAGCCCAACGGTGACCATCGATGTATTGGTTATCGGGCTGTTTATCGTAGGAGCTATTGTACTGGGGAAGGAATTTGCGCTTAAGACTGCTTTAAGTAGTATTGTGTATCCGATTTTCCTGGAGTTTCTGGTCCGCCTGCCGGTAGTATTGGAGATAGATGCTTTAATGGCTGTCATCTTCGGCGGCCTGATTGCCGGACTGGGAGTGGGAATTGCCTTCCGTCATGATGCTTCAACAGGAGGAACAGACATCATTTCCCTGATCGCCAATAAGTATCTTGGGGTTCCTGTTTCAACCGCGGTAATGGTGACTGACGGAGTCATAACTCTGCGGGGATTGGTAACATATGGCATGCAGGATGTTCTGATGGGCATCATCTACATCTATGCTTCCGGAGTTGCCATCAATAAGATCATGGTTCCTAAGACCAATGAAGCAGTTGCCCTGTATATCATTACCGAAAAGAAACAGGAGATCTGCGAATATATTCATACCATCCTTTCCCGCGGCACCACCTTGCTGCATGGCAAGGGAGGTTTTACCGATCAGGATAAGAATATAATTCTTACCGTAGTATCCAAAAACCAGTACATTAACCTTTCAAATTACATCGATAAAGTAGATCCTTATGCCTTTGTCATAGTTTCCGATGCCAAGGAGATCAAGGGTGAGGGATTTACCTATGAATACAGAGTATAGTTTTTATCATATTAATGTTATAATATATATTAGTTCCTTACAGTGATGGAGGTATGCATGGTAAGTTTACAGAATGTATCTAAATCCTATAAGAATGGTGTAAATGCTTTAAACGATATAACCATTGATATCAATGATGGGGAATTTGTATATATCATTGGCGAAACAGGTTCCGGGAAAAGTACCTTCATAAAACTGCTCGACGGTGAGGAAATACCAACCAAGGGCCGTGTTGAGGTAAACGGAATCAATGTCGGGAAACTGAGATTTTCAAAAGTACCATTATATAGAAGAAATATCGGAGTAGTATTCCAGGACTACCGTCTTATTGAATCCAAGACGGTTTTTGAGAATATCGCTTTTGCTCTGGAAGTAATCAATAAACCGAGAAAGGAGATCCGTCAGAGAGTCAGAGAAGTTCTTGAGATCATTGACCTGTCAGATAAGGCCAAGAGTTTCCCAAGTGAACTTTCAGGTGGTCAGCAGCAGCGTGTAACGATTGGACGTGCGATCGCCAATAATCCAAAGCTCTTAATTGCGGATGAGCCTACCGGTAACCTTGACCCTGAACGCTCCAACGAAATCGTTGAGCTTCTGGAAAAGATCAATGAATCAGGTACAACCGTCATCATGGTTACTCATGACATCAACCTGGTCAATAAATACCGCAAGCGTACCATTAAGTTTGAATATGGTCACGTAGTATCTGACAGTAAAGAGGGAGGATATATCGCCCATGTTTAGACTTATCGGAAGACATTTCAAGGAAGCCTTCCAGGGCATCTTCAGACATTTCTCCAGTTCTCTTAACAGCATTACCGCAGTAACGGTAACTCTTTTGCTTGTCAGTCTGTTAACGCTTATCATCGGTAACGTTTCACAGATAACCAGAGTACTGGAAGATGAAGTCAAGATCTGGGTCAAGATCGAAGATGAAATTGAAGAAGGCGAAATTCCTTCACTGACCAGAAAAGTGGAAAACGTTGAAGGTGTTGCTCAGGTCGAATTCTCTGACAAGGACAGTGAATTAGACAGATTCATCAGCGGATTCGGTGAAGAAGGAAAGCTGTTTGAAATCTACAGAGAAGATAATCCGCTAAGCAGAGCATTCATCGTTTCACTGCGTGAAGGCTTCAGCATTTCTGATGTGGCCAGCCGCATTGAAAAGGTCAACGGTATCAGTGAAATCGACTTCGGTGGTGTAAATACCGAAGAATTCCTGAAACTGCTCAATGGAATCAGACAGGGCGGTTACATCATTGTACTGGCTCTGACCTTAGTCGCTATTTTCCTGATTCAGAATACAATCAACCAGACAATTTTCAACAGAAGACTGGAAATAAGCATCATGAGACAGGTAGGTGCTTCCAACTCCTATATCCGTCAGCCATTCGTAATTGAAGGTATTTTCATCGGATTAATGGGATCAATCCTGCCGGTCCTGGCAACGATTTTCGGTTATAAGTATATTTATGAAGCATTCCAGGGAAAACTGGTTTCCGGAATGCTGACACTGCAGCCGGTTTATCCGTTTGCCTTCTTTGTATCAGGATTCCTGGTCATCGTAGGTATCGTTGTTGGTCTGATAGGTTCATTCCTGTCTGTCAACAAGCACTTAAGATGGAGGAGATAACATGAAGAAACTGTTAGCGGTCATCCTTTCATTAAGCTGTATTCTTGGCTGTTTTTGTGGTGCTAAAAACGGTGATAAGTTTGTTTACCGTGCTGACGAAAACGATGAGTTTGAAGCGAATGAAGATTACTACTGGCAGTTATGCACAACCAGAGGCCTTGATGAGGCCACGACCCGGATGTGTGCCCGTTTCAGAGCTTATGAGGACAGCAAGAGGCAGTCCATTGAAGGCAACATCAGAGATCTGAACAATCAGATCGCTGACATCAAGGCCAACATCATGAGCCAGGGACAGCGTTTAAATGACATCAACAATACCATTGCGTCTGTGGAAAAGCAGATCAAGGGCATTGAAATTGAAATAAAGACCATTGAAGAGAACATTGATGACATCACCAATCAGATCATCGAAAGAGAACAGAAGATCGAAGAACTGAATGACGGAATCAAGACCAGAATGGTGGCTCTGCAGTCAACCATGTCTCTGAATACCTACATCAGTTTCATCATGGGAGCCAACAGCTTCGTTGACCTGTTAAGAAGAGTCAATGCGATCAACCAGTTCACCAGCTATGACGTTTCCAAGATCAGGCAGATGGAAGAAGAAAAGGTACTGCTGCAGAAGGACAAGGAAGAACTCCAGGCTCAGAAAGACGAACAGGTCAAGAAGAGAGCTGAACTGGAAGCTTATAAACAGGACCTCAATGTACTGCGTCAGCAGGCTGAGGAACTGATTGCTGAATATCACCGTCAGGTACGGTTGCTGGATGAAGCCAAGATGGCTCAGCAGCTGGACATGAGTGCTTTGGAAGATAAAATCGCTGAAATCGATGATGCCTTAAGCGGATATTATCCTAGTCCGGGATTTGCCCGTCCTTTATCAGGGGGATACTGGATCTCTTCAGGCTGTTACTATTATGTTCCAGGCGTGCCAAGCAGCGGATTCCATCCGGCAGCTGACATGGCTGTTGGTGTCGGAACTCCGTTGTATGCCGTAGCAAATGGTTATGTTGTCGCAACCAGAGGCGGCTGCGGCTATGGCTGGATTGGCAACAGCTGTAATGGCGGTTTCGGTAACTACGTTGTTTACATGATTGAAGTTAACGGCATAAGTTACTTTGTCATCAATGCACACTTAAGTGCAATATATGTTTCTGTCGGTGATGTCGTTCACCAGGGACAGGAAGCACTTGGTCTGACCGGCAGTTCAGGCAGTTCCAGCGGACCGCACCTGCATGTGGAAATCATCAGATTCGGTACGATGGGCATCAAGGCCGCTGTCAGAGAATACAGCAGCGTCGGACAGATCTACTATACAATGGGACGTAATATCAACTGGGCCTGTGCATACCGCGGCGCACCGTGCTATGAGAATGCGCTGGAAATGCTGGGACTGGTATATCAGGGTGGCTACTAATGGATTATAAACCAACTAAAAGGAATTCTACTTTGAATATGATAATGGTAATCGTTTTTGCGGCACTGGCCATAACGATTACTTTTGTCATTGGTTACCGGGTCGGACACTTTTTCAAACCTGGTGATACGGTAATAGATGACGGAAGATTCACCGGTCTGGAAGCTGTTTATGATGTAATGGTAAAGGACTTCTATTACGGTGATGATTCGGAAGATTACAAGGATAAGCTTGTCTACGATGCCATTAACGGCATGGTTGATGCCCAGGGGGACATTCATACTGATTACATGACCCCGGAAGAAGTCCGGGAGTTTACCGGATCCCTTGAAAGCAATATCGTCGGCATTGGCATCAGATATACCGAACTTGACGGTGAGATCCTGGTAAGGGAAGTCTTAAGAGATTCACCGGCACAGAAAGCCGGAATTCAGGAAGGTGACATCATCACGGCAGTTGACGGTGTTTCCTGCAAGGAAAACTCTCTTGATGACGTAGTGAAACTGGTCAGCGGCAAAGTCGGAACCAAGGTTACCCTGACAATAAACAGAATGGGTCAGACCATTGAGGTTACAGCTACGAGAGATGTTATTGGAACGACAGTATCATCGTCAATCAAGGATGGGATCGGCATTCTGACCATCAACTCCTTCGGTGACGCTACGGCTGAGGAAATGGCCGGACATCTGAAGTATCTGGCTGACAATAAAGTGACCAGATATATCATTGACCTGCGCAATAACGGCGGCGGCTATGCCATGACGCTTGATGAAATGTGCACATATTTCATGGAGAACGGTCAGATCGTCATGATCGAGGAAGACCGCGAGGGACATCAGATCATTGACAAGGTCAAGAAGTCCAGAAAGATCAAGTACGATAAGATAGTGATCCTGGTCAACGATAATTCTGCCAGTTGTTCTGAAGTATTCACCATGGCGCTTAAGGAAAACTGCGGTGCCATCGTGGTTGGAACGACTACCTATGGAAAAGGTGTGGCTCAGCTGCAGAAGATCTTCCCTGACGGCAGTGCCATCAAATATACTGATGTCATCTGGAAGTCAGGCAACGGTGTATTCATTAACGGGGAAGGAATTACCCCGGATTATACAGTCAGACTGCATGATGCTCTTTATGCCAATATTCTGACGCTGGATGATGAGGAAACCTATCAGTTTGATCAGGTCAGCTACAAGATTGGCGTTGTTCAGACCATGCTGGATTTCCTGGGATACCAGCCGGACAGACAGGATGGCTATTTCTCCCGGGCTACTGAAACCGCCCTGGAAGCTTTCCAGAGAGATAATTCACTGGAAGTTACGGGAATATTGGATAAGACAACTGCTTCTGTCATGGATGCCAGAGTCATCAATGAATGGAGCATTAACAGAGACCGGCACGATACACAGATGCAGAAAGCTCTGCAGCTTGCGAAAGAGTAGTTATGGACGAAAAATTCAAACTTGTTTCCCAGTTCAGCCCCAAGGGTGATCAGCCTCAGGCTATTGATGCCCTGACCAGGGG
>CAMOMM010000082.1 GCA_946619805.1 uncultured Bacillota bacterium
CTTCCCAGCTTAATACGTTGTGCTGAAACAGCAGGCTGTCACCGCTGCTTTTGACGATGTAGGTCCGAGAGTTGTTATTGAGAAGGCGGCCGACGACAGATGACTGGGGTATCCAGGTCGTCATTCTGTCCTTCATGGCCAGATATTCAGGCCTGTTGAGAAAATCGGCATTGAATCCCGGACCGTCAAAGCTGTGAACTTCGATGATCTTGTGGGGATGACTGCACAGAACCGCAGCATAGAATGCCAGGTTGCCTCCCTTGGAATGACCTCCCAGATGGAAACTGCGCAGGGCATTCATGCGCCGGTTCAAATAATCCAGAGCAGCTTTCTGTCCGGCAGTAGGGCACATGTAGGTCATGTTGAAGTTTTCCTTCCAGCCTATCAGACTGGTTTCGGTGCCTTCATAAGCGATGTAATATGTATGGTCGGGAAGCTGGAAGAACATGGCACAGAACTGTAATTCCTGCTGCCGGCTGAGTATTCTGGTGTAATCAATGATGCGGATGCCACCGAAACGGATGGTATCAGCTGCCAGCAGGGCCAGCTCATATCTTCCCGGATCGCTTTCTATCAGTTCTTTCTGGCGTTCAATGGTCCAGCATGCTTCCTGCAGAGTAAGGGGCTTACCGCTCATGGCAACAGTCCAGTCAAGATAGGGCAGCTGAGTCAGAAACAGGCTGTCCAGCTGGTTGAATGGTGACTGGGACATCGGTACATCCCCACGCCATTTTATATAATCGTAAATGTTCATCTGGCTTCCTTCATCCTTAAGATATTCTCTTCCATAAGGTCAATCAGCTTGCCAAGACGCGGGTTTTCTTCCTTCTGCATATAGGTGTAGCGGAAAATTCCCAGCGGTTTGATGATGGACCGGACTCTTTCTCCGTTGGTGATGTTAAGATAACCTTCGAGGTCCGGATTCAGATAATAGCTGGCAAACAAAGACGGGTTGGCAAAGTGATAAGCGTCAAAATAACGGTGATAGGCGTCATGGACAAGGTTGGCCGGATTGTCCAGGTCGTACAGCAGGAATGTCCTGATTCCCAGATGGTTCAGGAATATGAAATATATCGGCATGGTTGACTTGCCCATGCAGTTGAGGAATCCGGTCTGATGCTCGGATATCCATTGCGGATGGGCAACATTGCAGATGTAGTCAAACAGGACATCTTCACTGGCTCCTTCACCCAGAACCATGGTTTCCGAGAAGAAGATGGTGATGATGCGGTCACGGAAAGCCGTGATCAGATAGCTTTCCAGATTGTTTTCCAGCAGTTCCACTAAGCCGTCATCCACGTGGCTCATGCGGGAGAAACTGTGGGTGAGGTATTCATCCTGCCGGTAGAAGGCTCTTATTTCACTGATTATGGCCTTCATGTCAACTGTCAGCATGCCCATCTGACCGTCAACACCTTTGACCACCATGACTATTTCGTCGAAACTGGTGAAGAAGCGGGATATGACGTGCTCGTTATGGGTGGTGATGATGACCAGACAGCCGGCTTCCGCCAAGCTCAGCAGAACATTGACGATCTCATCCATCATCATCGGATGGGCAAACAGTTCCGGTGAGTCGACCAGAACAATGTATTTCTCCCCGGTACGGATACTGTCGTGATATATCTTATACAGTACCGCCAGTCTGGTGATGGCTAAAGGGCTGGGATCAAAGTTTTTGTTGCTGATGCAGTAGGTCAGGGTGTCAAGAGCGTCCTGAATCATCTTTCGCATCATCGGCCTGTTCTGATGCTTATAGGCATTTTCCAGAAAGATCATCAGCTTTTCCTGAAGATTGTCCAGAGTAATGTCCGGAAACATTTCACGGATGATGTTGGCATTTGGATAGTAGTCGTCGTTGCTTAACAGATCCATTGACAGCAGGAATCTTCTGGCATAAGTGCAGGGAGCATCCTCGATCCTGCATTCATTATAAAAGACAGCCTCAAGAGTATTGGTCTTTCCTACACCGTTGGCTCCCAGCAAAATGAGCTTGTTATTAACAACCGGTATGGTCAGATCATGAATGTTCTTGTAGCTGTCTATTGTTATTTTCATGTATAATACCTGTCTTTCAACTTATATTATACAGTAAGATTGGAATATTAAGATATTTTTCTTTTCAGAGCCTGTCCGGCTGACTGCCTGTTTCCGGCAATGAATGTAATGGCTGGCAGAAGGGATATTACCATGATCAGTATCAGCAGCCAGAATCCCGGCAGGACTCCGACGTTGAATCCCGGCATGGTAATTCTGATAAGCAGGTCGCCTGCTGCCGTAATGATCGCAATGGCCAGGGTGCAGATGATGTTGATGCGCAACACTTTCTTCAGCTGTCTGCGTGAGGCCTGTAAGAGGGAATAGGTATAGAAGACATTGAAGATGATCAGTAATCCGGTGCTGACTGTAAAGGCCAGTCCGATCTGAATGAAATACCTCAATCCCAGCACATAGATCAGGGTATTGGCTGCGGCAGCTGCCAGTACAGCCGGGAGGCAGCCGGGCTGTCTTTTCTTGAGAAACAGATCCCTGACCAGATATGCAGCTATAGCCAGAGGAATAAGGCTTGTAAAAAGAGAGTTGTTGATGGCCAGGGCAATTGCCATGAAGGACAGGCCGTAGGCTATTGATAATCTTGTTTTCTGTGACATGTTTGACTGCCTCCTTGCATTGTTATGATACTATTCGGGCAATCGGGGTGCTGTCCAATAAATTGGACTGTAAATGTATTTTTTGCGTGGAAACTGAAATATACAATTGGTATAATAATCGTGAGGGTCGGATAATGAGCAAGGCAAGGATCATAAAGCTTCTTAACATTCTGAAGGAAAAAACAGACGCCGATCATCCGCTTAACAGTGAGGAACTGATTCCCTTATTGCAGAGCCAGGGTGAGGAAGTGGAAAGGAAGACCATATACAGTGACATAAAGGCACTGAATGATATGGGTATTTACATTGAATCCGTCAGAGGTGAAAAGAGCGGCTACTATTATGACAGTGAGCTGTTTGAAAACAGTGAACTGCGCATACTGGCTGATGCCGTAAATGCCTGCAGCTTCATTACCGAATCCAAGAGCCGCTCGACAATGGACAAACTGCTGAGCCTGACCAATCAGTATAACCGGGAAAAGATCCGAAATACGCTTTCCTACCGCCGCAGTCACAGCACCAATGAGCAGATATTCTACAACATTGATGCCATTGGAGATGCCCTGTATGACAGAAAAAAGATCACATTTGATTATTTTGACTTCACGATAACAGGGGAAAAGAAAAGACGACGTCGGGAAAAGTATGAAACGGTTCCCTATGCGATCATCTGGCAGGATGAAAGATACTATCTGATAGGCTTTTCCGAAAACCATCAGGACTATGTTCATTACCGCATTGACCGCATGGAAAACATTGACTCAGCCCCAACTGATCACATCTACCGTCAGCTGGATGTTGCAGAGTATGTGGAGAAGCACATCATGATGTTCTCCGGGGAAACAGGCAGTGTGAGGTTACGATGTGCAGCGCGCTTTGCTTCAGATGTACTGGATCAGTTCGGCAGCAGTGTGATAATGCTGCAGAGTAATGATGAGTACTTTGACTGCAGCGTCAGGGTCGTGGTATCCAGACTGCTGTTCTCCTGGCTGATGAGATACGGCAATGGGATTAAGATACTGGGACCGGATAATGTAATAGAACAGTTCAGGGAAGTCTGCAGGGAAACCCTGAAACAGTATGAGGAGTGATTATTATGGAAATCAGATATATTAACAACAACGAAGACATGAAACAGAAGGCTTACTTCAACACGGTCAATTCCGAGAGTTTCAGGGAGGAAAACAGAAACCTGAAAAACATCTACCGCTTCATGGCAATTGCCCTGCGGGCTTTCGGTGCCTTAATGGTCGTAATGTACTTTACAAACAACAGAAATGATCCCAATCAGCTGGCCCGTGCCTTTACAATGCCGTTTGCCGGAATAATGATGTATCTGTTTTCTCTGGGTACTGTTCCGGTCAAGAAGTTTTTCCTGAAGAGATCCGTTAACAAGAAATACCGGAATAACAACGCCGTTTATCCGGAAACCGTAATTACCGTTGACAGTAAGAACATTACCTGTGTCAGCGGCAGGGAGAAGGAAGTACATAAGCTTACTGAGGAAATGGATGTCTTTGAAACCGAAGACTGCTATCTGATTGATCTGAAGAAGAATCAGATAGTCCTGCCGAAGAGAGTTCTTGATGAAGAGACTTTCAATGAGTTTGACCGCCATTTCAAGATCCGTAACCGTCTGGCCAAAACTGCCGAAAAAAAGAAGGAGAAGAAGTAGTTATGAGTTTACTGATCATTTCGGGACTTTCCGGGGCCGGCAAGTCAGTTGTCTGTAACAATCTGGAAGACATCGGTTATTTCTGCATCGACAATCTTCCGCCTCAGCTTTTAATTCCGGTCTGCCGTCTGCAGCTGGATAACCCGACGACCAGAAACCTGGTAATAGTGGTGGACAGCCGTTCCCAGGCCATGTTTGAAAGTTTTCTCAGTGAACTTAATGAACTGAAGAAACAGAACATTGACTATCAGCTGCTATTCATTACCTGTGAACCGGAAACCCTGTTAGGACGTTTCAAGCAGACCAGAAGAAAGCATCCGCTGGTTTCCCGCAGTGTTCCGTCCCTGGAAGATGCCATTCAGAAAGACATTAAGATCTGCCGGCCGGTAATGGAGCAGGCAGATGTGGTCATTGATACAACGCATCTGAGACCTCAGCAGTTAAGACAGAATATCATTGACATGTTCAAGGATGCCGACTATGACGGCATGACCATAAAGCTTGTTTCATTTGGCTACCGTAATGGCATACCTAATGAATCTGACCTGGTATATGATGTCAGATGCCTGCCTAATCCTTTCTATGTTGATGAACTGAAACACTGCAGCGGCCTTGATGATAATGTCTACGACTATGTCTTCAGCTTCCCGCAGTCTGTTTCGATGAGCGGCAAGATCATGGATTTCCTGTATGAATTCATTCCATACTATCAGAGTGAAGGAAAGAACGAACTGGTAGTTTCCATTGGCTGTACTTCCGGGCATCACCGTTCCGTCAGCTTTGTCCGCTACATTGATGAAAAGCTGAGGGCAGCCGGCAGCCGTACGGTTGTGGTACACCGCGACATTGACAAGGAGTATTAGTAAGTAAAAGACAGCGGTAATGCCGCTGTCTTAAACTGTAAATCAGGGTGTTTTCCTAAGCATTTATGAACTGCTTAAGATAGATTTCATCTATGTCT
>CAMOMM010000083.1 GCA_946619805.1 uncultured Bacillota bacterium
AATGCTTCATGGTAAGGCACTTAAAGGAGATAAAAAAGGTTTTGGCGCTACAGAATAAGTGATTACAGATTGATAGTTAAGATAGAAGATGATAAATTAATAATTCTGATACTGACATTTGGACATCGGAGTAATGTGTATAAATAACCCAAATACAGAAAAGGCTCTGTTTACACAGAGCCTTTCAGTTTGTTGACAAAAGAGAATAAACAAAACTGAAAGAAAAAGTAGTATAATAAAGAAGGAGCAGAGAATCCTTGTGTAACCAGCTAGAATTGTCACTGCTCCTTTTATAATGGTAAAAATGGTATAATAAAGACGGTTACATAAGGAGAAAACAATTATGGCAATGACAAGAAGAAACAACGCCAAAGAATTTGGGTTTATGTTAGGAACGCTGGAAGAGTATGTTCCTGATAATCACTTGGTAAGAAAACTTGAAGAGACGATAGACTGGTGTTTCATATACCCGTTAGTATCGTCTCTTTATTCATCAATCGGCAGGCCATCGATAGATCCGGTGATTCTGTTCAAGATGATATTCATCAATTACTGTTTCGGGATCAATTCAATGAGGAAGACCTGTGAAGAGATAAAGGTAAACCTGGCATACAGATGGTTTCTGGGGATATCGCTGGAAGAAGCAGTACCTAATTATTCAACCTGGAGCCAGAACTACATCAGAAGATATGGAGACAGTGAAGTGTTTGACAAGATCTTCAAACACATATTGAAACAGGCAATGGACAATGGGTATGTGGACATGACGACCATATTTGGCGATTCAACCCATCAGAAGGCATCAGCCAATAAACGAAAAGCCAATGATAAGGAAGTAGAGATCGTTAAGAAAAGCTATGAAGACGAACTGTTGAAGGAGATAAACGAAGACCGTCAGCTTCATGACAGGAAGCCATTGAAGACAGTAGGAAAAGAAGAACTGGATTTTGATGAGAATGGAGAAGAGATAGAGCTCAGGGGCAAGACTAAACATATCAAAGAGAGCACAACTGATCCTGAAAGCGGATTATACCATAAGGGTGAACATGAGAAGTGCTTCGCCTACAGTCACCAGACATTCTGTGACAAAAACAACTTTGTGGTAGCCAGTGTAACTGTACCAGGGAATGTCCATGACAGCGTATCATTTTATCAGGCGTACGCATTACTTAATGAGCAGTACAAGGATAAGATCAGAAATGTGTGTTTAGATGCCGGATATAATGTAGGGCACATCTGCAGAGAGATCATCAGAAATGGACAACAGCCAATAATGCCATATCACAGGCCAATGGGGAATAACAACGGAGTCAGAAAGAAAGACTTTGAGTATGACGAGACAACAGATCAATACATCTGTCCTGAAGGATGTGCACTAAGTTACGTTACGACAAACAGAGATGGCTACAGACAATACCGCTGTAAGAATTGTGAAGGATGCCCATTGAAACAACAGTGCACGAAGCAGAAAGAGAAATCACTGTTCATCCATATCTGGGAACATTACCGCAAACAGGCCGATGATTACAGGCATAGCGAAGAATGGAAGAACACTTACAAGTTAAGAAAAGAGACGATTGAAAGAGTATTCGCAGATGCCAAGGAAAACCATGGGTTGCGATATACAAGGTTAAGAGGTCTCAGGAAGAATCAGCACCAGGCGCTGATGATTTTTGCGTCGCATAACTTAAAGAAGATCGGGTTATTGAACCAGAAACTTAGGGAATTGTATCCCTCTTTTTCTTTAAAAATCCCAGTTATTCTATGATTTTGAGTATCAAATATTGAAAAACTATTTATTCAGTAAGAAAAGTCGATCTTTATGAACTAATCTCGTCCATATAAATCGACTTTGTCAACAAACTGAGCAGTTAATTCATGATTAACTGCTTACAGTTTGTTGACAAAAGATAATAAACAAAAAGGATAGAAAAGCAGAATTCTTATTTTCCATCTGATTATTCTTAAGCTTTCCTCACAATCACCCTTTCGCTCTTAAAACAGGGACCAAATGAGACTATAATAGTATTATGAAGTATTTCTGGACACATAAGGATAGCATTCCGGAAGGAATGGGATACGGACAATTTTCTATCAAACATCTGATGTGGCTAATACTAACAATCAGTCTAATTGTCGGGGTTGTTTTTCTTTATGGCCAATTGGAGCCTTCTTCAAGGATCACTTTATTAAGAGCAATTGGTGCCACACTGATCATCATTGACATAATCAAGATGGTACTGATTTATCATTCAGAGGTCGTCTTTTCAGATTATCTGCCATTGGAACTATGCAGTTTCGCGGCCTATTTCATCGTATGCGACTCTATCTGGATCGGCAATGACATCTTTCCGGAAATGTTACTGACGATGTTCTTACCAGCCGCAATAATGGCCATTTTAGTTCCCACTACTTCAACATTACCGGCTATTAACTTCTATACAATTCACCAGTTCTTATATCATGGATTGATAATTGCCTATGTCATGACCCGTTTCCTTTACGGGGAAATACCGCTTTCCTACCCGGGAGTATGGAAAAGCATCCTGCAGATAATCATGCTGGCAACCGTTATTTACATCATAGACACCGTCTTCAACAAGAACTTCATGTTCTTGCGCGACACCTATGATAACGCCTTGTTAAATGTGATCTGGAAAATAACCGGTGGCGGTATTAAGTATACAGGCGGTCTGGTATGTTTCTGCATAATAATGATTCACGTATTTTTTATCATTTTCAAACTTATTGAATTATTATTGTTTAATTAAAAACTGAGAAATCAGTTTTTTCTTTCATTTGTTACACAATCCTATATTTGCACAATCGGCTGTGTCATGGCCGATTTTTATTGACGTTATATTCTGCCAAATGGTAGATTTTAGTTAGAAAGGTGGTGATTCAGATGCCTGAACACAGTAGTTATCACATATGCACTGAAGCAGTCTTTCATCTGGTCACCACAGCAGATAAAAGATAATTTCGAGGCATACCTGACAGTACATTAAAAGTTGTTTTTGTGTACTTTTTTCGCGCATTTCAGGTGCCCCTTTTACTGTGGTGAAAGGAGGTAAAATGCCATGAAGAACAAGAAGAACAAAAAGAATCAGGGACTTCTGTTAAAGAAGCAGAAGAAGCTGGAAAAGAATCTTATCAAGGATTCTTTCCTGACTGTTGAGCAGCTGTTTGGCAAGTACGACACTTCATACATTGGTTTAGATCACGAAGAAGTAGAGGAAAGACTTGATGACTATGGCAGAAACACCATAGAAATCAAAGACAACCATCCTTTATTAAACAGAATTAAGGAAGCTGTAATAAACCCGTTTAACATTGTTTTAATAATTGTTGCGGGGATAACCCTTTTAACTGACGTAATCATTGTCTCCAACAAGGACTACTCAACTTTCATATTGATCGTTTCAACAATAATCATATCTTCAGCAATCTCCTTCTCGCAGTCTACCAAGTCAGACAATGCGGCCAGAGAGCTGAAAAGCATGATATCAAACAAGATGGACATCATAAGAAACAATCAGCTGGAATCAATCCCGGTTGAAGAAGTCGTACCGGGAGACATCGTAAAGCTGTCAAGTGGAGACATGATACCGGCAGATGTCAGATTCATTGAGGCCAAGGACCTTTTCATTGACCAGGCTGCTCTTACCGGTGAATCTGCTGCTGTAGAGAAATATGCAACATGGACAAAGCAGAAGGATATTACCGATCTTTCCAACATCGGTTTCATGGGAACTGACGTAGTTTCCGGCACAGCAACTGCCATTGTATTAACAACCGGTGAAAATACCTACTTCGGCCACATGGCAAAGTCTCTGGAAAGTGTCTATCAGCAGAACTCCTTTGAAAAAGGTGTCAATTCAATTTCAAAACTGCTGATCAGAATGATGTGCATAATGTTGCCGGTAATCCTGGTAATCAACCTCTTAACCAAAAGTGACATCTGGGATTCAGTAATTTTTGCCATTACCATTGCGGTAGGCCTAACACCGGAAATGCTGCCGGTTATAATGACCAGTACCCTGGCAAAGGGTGCTGTAATGATGTCCAGAGAAAAGACGATCGTTAAGAAGCTGAGTGCAATTCAGACTTTCGGTCAGATGGATGTACTTTGCACTGACAAGACCGGTACTCTTACCGAGGACAGGGTCATTCTGGAAAGATACATGGACTGTTTTGGCAACGAGAACAGAGACATCCTGAAACAGTCATTCCTTAACTCCTATTTTCAGACCGGTCTTAAGAACCTGATTGACCTGGCAGTAATCAACAGAGCAGAAATCGATGGCCTGGGCAATCTGAAGAATGAATATGTCAGCGTAGATGAGATTCCTTTTGATTTTGTCCGCAGAAGAATGTCTGTTCTCTTAAAAGATAACGAAGGAAATGAAACACTGATTACCAAGGGAGCAGTAGACGAAGTAATCTCAGTCTGTTCCAAAATAGAAGCAGATGGAAAATCTGTAAAGCTTACGGATGAGCTGAAGAAACAGGCGTATGAAACATATGAGAGGTATAACAGTGACGGGTTAAGGATCATAGCCGTAGCCCGTAAGAATGAAACCAATTCTGAAAAAGCGTTATCTGTAATCGACGAATCAGAAATGACACTGATTGGATTCATAGGATTCCTTGATCCGCCTAAGGCAAGCGCCAGAGAAGCCATTCAGGCCCTGCAGCATCATGGTATAAAGACTGTCGTTCTGACCGGTGACTCAGAAGGCGTTGCCATTAATGTCTGTAAACAGGTTGGAATCGATGTAACCAACTGTCTATCCGGCAAGGACATTGATAATTTCAGTGATGAAGAACTTATTGGCAAGCTACAGAACTGTTACCTTTTAAGCAAGCTTTCCCCTATCCAGAAGCAGAGAGTTGTAAAGCTCTTCCAGGAAAGCGGCCATACCGTAGGATACATGGGTGACGGCATCAATGATTCCCCTGCCCTTAAGCAGTCTGATGTTGGCATATCAGTTGATACTGCCGTAGACATTGCCAAGGAAACAGCTGACATCATTTTGCTGGAAAAGGATCTTAACGTATTGGAGAAAGGCGTTGTTAACGGCAGAAAGACTTTCACCAATGTTCTGAAATACATTAAGATGGCAACCAGTGGCAACTTCGGTAACACGATTTCGGTCGTCATTGCCTCACTGTTTTTACCGTTTTTGCCTTTATTGCCGATTCACATTCTGATTCAGAACCTGTTCAACGACCTGGCTCAGATAGGCATG
>CAMOMM010000084.1 GCA_946619805.1 uncultured Bacillota bacterium
AGCCGCATCGCTGTTGAATACAGCAAGCTTGATTAACACTCAGAAAGACATAAAGGCCGGTTATCCGGCCTTGTTTTAATTCACATTGTTTTCATAATCAGATATTAATATGATAGTATGACAGACAATTATGATTTGGTTAATGACAGCATTCTCTTTCTGCTTAGGCCTAAGGTCACAATCTGCTATCTGGAAGAAGACTGGACCTTAAGGCAGGCACTGGAGAAGATGCGCTATTACGGTTACACCGCTTTACCGGTAGTGACAAAGGAAGGCAGATATGCCGGCACGGTAAGTGAAGGTGATTTTCTCTGGCACATGCTGAATAACAATGAACATGACATTTACAGTCAGGAGGAATACCGTCTTAAGGAGATCATCCGTCCGGATTTCAGTCCGCCTGTCAGGGTGGCAGCTCACATAGAAGATCTGGTCGATCAGATAATGGGTCAGAACTTCGTACCGGTCGTGGATGACTATGACATATTCATGGGCATCATTACCAGACAGGATGTCATCAAGTATCTCAGATACAGACATTAAAAGAAGGATTCATCGATCCTTCTTTTTTCTTTTATAATCTTTCACCATTTTGGTCAAATATGTGCAGTCGGTCGCTGTTCGCTTTCAGGAATACTTCCTGATCGCGGAAATATCGGATACTGCCTGATTCATCAGCCTTTTCCACCACTATCAGGGACTTATCGTCCGCTCTGACATGGATCAGCAGTTCGGATTCGACCGGTTCGCAATACTCAATCTTTGCCGGATAGCCTTCGGAAGCAATGGATATGTCATAGCCGCGGATGCCGACATCGACTGTGTGGTTTCTGCCGAGCTTCTTCATCTGAGCCTTGTCCAGCTGAGCGGTCTGTCCCAGAATGCTGAAAGTTCCGTTTTTATTTACAGTCACTTCATCGAAGAAGTTCATGGATGGGGAACCGACAAACTCTGCACAGAAACGGTTGGCCGGATAATTGTAGACGTTGGCGGCACTGTCATCCATCTGCATGATACCGTCCTTTAGGACAATGATGCGGTCGGCCAGATACAGGGCATCATACTGGTCATGGGTAACATATATGAAGGTAGTCCTGAAAACTTCATGTATCTTTTTCAGCTGAACTCTTAATCTGGCCCTCATTACCGGATCCAGATTGGAGAACGGTTCATCCAGAAGCAGTACGGATGGCTTTTTTATCAGTGCTCTGGCAATGGCCACACGCTGTTTTTCCCCGCCGGAAAGGTCCTGCGGCAGACGGTCAAGCTTCTTTTCCAGATTCAGCAGTTCAGCGATCCTTCTGACTTCCGGTTCGATCTGTTCTCTTGGCATATGCTTGACTTCCAGAGGAAAGGCAATGTTCTTATAGACAGTCTGATTAGGATACAGAGAGAAATTCTGGAAGACCATGGCACAGTCTCTTTCCGCAGCCGGTACAAACTTATAGTCTCTGTCGTCAAAATAAATGTCACCTGCGACGGGTCTTTCCAGGCCGGCTATCACTCTTAACAGAGTGCTTTTTCCCGATCCTGAAGGCCCTAAAACGGCCACAAAGTCACCGTCAGGAAAAGTCGCGGTAAAATGCTGTAAGGCTATTACTCCTTCATTGGAAGTATACGGCATGTTTTTCTGCTGCTGCAGGATCTCTTCCTGCTGCCTGCGTCCGAAAATGCCGGTTACCTTCTGGAAAGGATAGATCATGGCTACATCGACCAGTTTGATCTCAGGCATTATTTCTTACCTTTCTTTCTCTGTGAATTCATCTTTTCATTGATGTCGTAGGATGAATCGGTAACGGTTTCCTCTTCTTCGGTTTCCTGCTCTTCAGCGACCAGGGAAACAAGGTTATTGTCTTCAATGATCTGCAGCATGTCCTTTTCCAATGGCCCTCTGATGATGTCACAGTAGACAGCAGGCACTACCAGAAGTGCCAGAGGCATTACTTCAATGGAGAAGGCCAAAGCAGCCATGATGATAACATACAGAATGCTTCTCAACGGATGCTTCATGGCAAAATAGGCTGACATGCGCAGAATGGAACTTATCGGTGCATCAAAGCGGGAAAGTACTGGGGCAATATAAACCACCATGGTTCCCACTACCAGGGCAATGATGATTCCCAAACCGAAGTAAAGCATGCCTAAAATAGATACCTTATAGAACTGATAACCTGTCCATAATCCTTCAAAGATGAAGAAGGCCAGTACCAGCAGTAACAGAGTCAGCTTGATTCCCGGTACCAGGTTCTGCTTGTAAGATTCAAAAAAATCCTTGAAGAGGCCATTGCCGCGGCCCGGTCCGAATATGATCTTGTTGACTGAATGGTAAAGAGCACTGCAGGATGGAATGATGGTGATCACCGGCAGAGAAAACAGCAGCCACAGCAGGCTGACGAGTATCATGTTGGCGATCATTGTCAGTATTTTAATGAAAGGACTGTTGTAATCCATTTTATAACGGTGTTTCTCCTATCTCGGTAACGGTTCCGGCCTTCAGTATTTCCCTGTGGCCGAATGCTGTCATTATTTCCACGTCAATGGCGCTTGGATTGCGGATCATTGACCCATCTACACTATATTCTAACATCTGATAAGCCTGAATATAATCCAGAATTTCACCATTTGTTGCAAACCAGATGCCCTGACTGTTTTCTGACATGTATTTTACCAGGTTTTCAATGACTTCCCAGTTGTTTTTGCCGTCAAATTCATAACCATGACCCCAGACGTAGAACATTGACGGCTTGATGGTACGCATGGTGACGAACTTTTCTGCCAGTTCCATCAGCTTTTCATCGTTGTGATGGCAGGTCGGATCGAGTTGGTAAGGATCCTTCGGTAGATCAAAGCCATATGTTGACTTAACGGTTCTGGCTCCCTTGTAACCGGCGATCTTAAGGTATTCCTTTACCTGGTCATTGAAGAAACCGAAAGGGTAGGCAAACATGACCAGAGGATAACCGGTCAGTTTTTCCAGTCCGGCCTTGTCTTCCAGGATCTCGTACATTGAATACGGCGATCCTAAGGAAGAAACATCGGAATGATAGAGAGCATGACCGCCTACTTCATGATTTCTGTATAATTCCCTTACTTCATCTGTTTCCACACGGGAAATGTTTACCGGATGGCTGGGATCGCTTTTCCATCCTAGTGTCCCATAACCCAGGTTAAAGGTGCACTTTACATTGTATCTGTTGAATATGTCTACCAGACGGCGGTCCTGAGTGACACCGTCATCATAGCTTAAGGTAAAGACCTTGCTGGTTCCCCCGGGGAACAGCATGATGTCAAATCTTTTTCCCATAATGTCTCCTTTTAAGAAAAGGTCCACCGGGAAGTGGACCTTGTTTCTTTATACTCTTTCGCCGAAAATCGGTTTTGGCTTGAAGAACCTGAAGGCTGAAGTGTTATCAGAATCAACTCTGAACTTGTTTCCTTCAAATACCAGTCTGTAGGTGTCTTCTATGCAGGTTTCAACCCATCTGCCATGCATTACCAGCACATTGTCCTTTTCCCAATAGGCATCGCCCAGATAGATCTGATGCAGGTCTTCCGGAGTGCCCAGCATGTTGGTAAATCTGGTACCGTTGGTAGTGAATCTGACTTTTTCACATCTGCCGTTTCTGGTTACGAAGTTCCATACGAACCCATAATCGTCAAAGTCAAGTGAGAAGGTATCAATTCCATCCGGACCGGCTCCGATCATGAAGTTGCCGCCAAACGGAGTGAAGTCTCCGCTTTCTACCTTGAACTTCTTGCCGCTGATCTCACTGATCATTGGTGAGAATGGCTGGCATGCCGGATTGCCGATATTGAGAGTACGCAGTTTGCGGGTAAGTCTGTCATAGCCTTCATCATCTGCTTCGATCGGTCCTTTGGCAGTGATCTTTTCAATGAATTTCCAGGTGATGTCCAGTGTGCTCTGGGCCCAATGGGCACCTACGGCTGTTTCATTGATGGCGATGATCATATCAAGATCAGGTAATACGATGGTAAACTGTCCCATGGCACCGTCAGCACGGTAAGTCTTATGAGGCTTGCACATCCAGATCTGGAAGCCATATCCTAAGAAATTATCATAGGCTTCAGGGTTGTTGATTGACTCGGAAACTGAATCATTCTGATTTGTGGTGGCTAATTTTACATAGTCCTCAGCGAGGATCCTTTCGCCTTCCCAGACACCGCCGTCGGCATAAAGCTTCATTAAGCGGAAGTTGTCTTCTGTGGTAGCGAACAATCCGCCGCCACCTACTTCCATGCCGTCAGCCATGCACATCCAGCGCAGATTGTCAGGATTGATACCGATCTTGTTAAACAGTCTAGGAGTAAGATATTCGTGTAAGCCTAATCCTGTCTTCTTGCGGACGATGGCACCCAGCAGGGTGGAACCGGTGGAATTGTACATGTACTTGGTTCCCGGTTTGTGAACGACCGGTGTATGCATGAATTCTCTGATCCAGTCCTTGGAATTGAATGGCATTGTCTCCATGCCGCAGCCCATGCACAGTACATCACGTACCGTTAATAACTTCAGATTTTCACTTGGTTCTTCCGGTGATTCATCAGGGAAGATATCGATGAGTCTTTCGTCAAGTTTCAGCAGTCCTTCGGTATAGGCAATGCCTACGGCAGTAGCTGCATATGTCTTGGTATGGCTCTGCAGACCGTGACGCAGGTTAGGACCATATGGAGTCCACCAACCCTCTGCGATCATCTTGTTGTTGCGCATGATCATAAGACCATGCATTTCAGTCTGGCTGTGTTCCAGATTGTCAATGTATTCCAGAATCAGTCTGCTTGGTACGCCGACTTCTTCCGGTCTGGCTTTTTCAAAAGGTTTGCGATAATTCATTTTGACCTCCAATATTAACCCTTGACACCGCCGACGACCATGCCCTTGATAAGTTCACCCTGAACAAACGGGTAGACTAACAGAATAGGGATCAGGGCAATGATGGCGACCGCCATACGGGCTGACTCAGTAGGAAGGTTACGCTGAGCTAACAGAATAGCTTCATCCTGAAGGTCAGTAGTCTTCAGGAACTGGATGGAGTCCATCAGTTTCTTCAGATAAACCTGAATGGTGTAGAGCTTAGGGTTGTTGATGTAGTACAGACCGGCTGACCAGTTGTTCCAGTAGCCTAAGGCTGAGAACAGACCGATAGTGGTCATGATCGGCTTTGACAGCGGAACCATGATCTTGGAATAAATGGTCCAGTCATTGGCGCCGTCAA
>CAMOMM010000085.1 GCA_946619805.1 uncultured Bacillota bacterium
ATAGAGCGCTTATGCAGCTCATGTCTTCTTCATTGATCAGGTAGCGCAGATTAGCCTGGTGGTTGGAACCGTCTGTGCTCATAAACATCGTGTGGCATGTTCTGATATACAGCAAGCCGTCTTTTTCAAAAAGACTGCAGTTGCCTGCTTCAAAAGGATTGTGGGTATTTGCACCAATTGAAGAATAATGCCCCAGTTCTTCCCAGTCCTGTGAATACTTCACCACACGTATTATTTCAACTTCAGCACTGTCATTTGGGTTTTCCTGACCGAATACCAGGAAATTATACTTTTCACCATGGAAGAAGCCTCCGTAAAGACTCAGTTGCCTTTCAATGGTCCTGGTACTGATCAGCTGAAAATCGGAACTGTAATACTCAACAAGTATTTCACCGTTACAGTATTCAACTCTGACAAACTGTCCGTTATGTTCATACAGATGTGAATTGGTTACTCCTGACCAGTTATACACGTAATTCTGATCATTCACATTGTAAGACATATATCCGTCTTTACTCTGATAGTAAAAAACCGGTTCTTCTTCCCGTCGAACTTCACTCGGGAGAAACGGTAAAAGCGCTACACACAGCGTTAACAATGAAATAAACAGTCTTTTCATAATTATTTTACCCCTGTAATGTCCTACTTTATTATAATAGGAATAATTCGTTTTGAAAGTTTTTTTACATGAAAAAGGAGCTACCGGCAGCTCCTTATTTCAATTTAGTTATTGGTTATTACCTTTATTTTCTGCTTGCTGGAGAGATTCAGAACATATCTGGCAATGTCATCTGATATCAGACCCGTGCCACCCAGAATGATGCTTCTGTCTGTTTCGTAAATGTAAGTGATCCAGGCTGCATCATTGCAGTTGCTCTTGTTGTTTTCAACCAGCAGCAGCGGTCCTTGTAAAGCGTAAGCCAGTGAGCCGCCGGAGAGGCCATCCGGGAAGTTACGTCCGTAAGCCAGTACGGCTGATGACGGCTGCTCAAACAGATGATAAGCAATCAGCATTGAGGTATGGAAACGGTTGGTACCGGCAAGTCTGTCAGTAACCTTTCCGTATCTTCCAAGTTCCTTTTCAACAGCTGATGATACCGCACCTTCACCGCCAATGATGATGAACTCGGCATTATCACACTTTCTGAGGAATGCTTTCTGATCATCATTAAGCCCAGTTCCGACTAACAGGATCGGAAGTTTGACGGCTGAAGCACTTAAACTGTCAGCGAAGTTTGTTCCGACACAGACCAGTATTCTGCCTCCGGTATAACCTACTTCCTTCAGTACTTCGATATTGCTGCCGTAACGGTTGCTTCCAGCCAGACGCTTGACATTGTAGCTGTTGGATAAGCTTCCCAGCCAGCCATCAGGAATGACTGCCGGTCCGCCCAGAACGTATACTGTTCCGTTTCTGTTGACGTTGTTCTTAATGTAATCACGTACTCTCTGGGCATATTCCGCCTTGATAAGAATTATAGGTGCATTATGCAGATTGGCCAGATATGAACCGCTTAAGGCATCAGGGAAATTCTGACCGTAAGCCAGTACCACACAGTCAAATTTCTCAACGCCCTGCAGTTTCTTCAGATAGTCTGCAGACAGCAGACTTGTTTCATATCTGTTGGAGCCATATATTCTGGTGTATGGATCTCCCACTATGGCTGAACCGCTCTTTTTAACATCAGTATATGTCTTGCCTTCAAATACGACGGTGGCAGTATATTCGGTAACTGCCCCATCTTTGATGGAAGTTATGACAGCCTGCTGTGTGGTAGTATGACTGCTGTTGCGTGAACATGTAAGTGTCAGTTCAGCACTGCTGTAGTCACTGGCCCAGCTCCAGGTCCCCCGAACATAATCATGTCCCAAGGCAGGTATGACATCTCCCTTTTTCTCCTCCTCATGATACTGACCATCAAGACTGTTTTCTGCTTCAATGTACAGTTTTACAGTACTGCCTCCATCATGAGTACAGTCAGCTGTTGTTTCAGAGGTTTTTTTCCAGCAGTACCGTGAGTCCTTTTTGTTACAGTAGTCGCAGCTGTAGAGAGCATAATTGTATTTTTCACCCCATTCAAATCCGGTGAATACATATTTGTGATCGACCAGTCCTGTCTCTTCCATGTAGCTCTGCGGAGTGAAATAGGTGCTGGTAAATTCGGCAGTGTATCTGGTTACACCATAATTCTGACATGTCGGCTCAGCCAGTACCTTGCTGGCTGAAGGTGCCGTTTCACTGAAACCGTCACATCTTGAACAATGCAGTGTGGCGGTTACTGATTCATAATTTAAATCCCACTGATAGTCAATTCCCGTGACATCATGTCGTAACGGTTTGCCGGTTACTGTTCTGGTATCAGTGTAGGTTTTACCACCTACAGTACAGCTTGCCTCATATGTGGTATTGCCAACGGCACCGCAGGTCGGTGCGGTTGTTGAGATAACTTTAACCGTACACTGAACTTCACACGGTTCTCCGCATCTTCTGCAGGTGCATTGTGCATACGCAGAATCATCTTCACGCCATACTATTTTCCCATAGACATGATCATGCCCCTGCGGTTCAACAGGTCTGCTCTGGGTGTCGCTGTACGTCTTTCCTTCAAAATTCAGAGAAACACTGTAATATACTGTTCCTTCATCAGTACAGTTCGGATATACATATCTTACCTGAGCCGGAACATATTCCTCGTGGTGATGCGTATAGTCGTTTTCACATGTGAAATAGGCATTTGATCCTGCATAATCCATATCCCAATACCAGCCCTCAAAAACATACCTGTGCCCGGTTGGCTCAGCATATTTCACACTGACAACGTCAAAGTATTCCCTGTTGTTATATTCTGCACTGGCAATGTAATGATGTATGCCCGGATCCTCACAGGTTGGTTCCTCGGTGATCATGCCAATCGTAGCGTTTACTTCAGCTACTTTATTGCCGCCAGGATTTTTCAGAACAACAGCAGCACTGCTGTGATCGGAATTCCACTTCCATTCTTCCTGGTAAACAACATCACTGAAATAACCAGGTTTACCCGGCCTGTCAATGACGGCATATTCCCGGTCAATATGACTGCTGTCATATGTCGTACCGTTGCTGCCAGTGATCAGATAGGCATTTTCAAACATTCCGTCTGATTTTGTTACGTTTTCCGTCGTAAAGTGATCACTGACATATATACTCAGCAACATGTTGCAGTCGCTGAACATTGAACTCATATCAGTAACTTTACTTGTATCAAATCCAGTAAGATCAAGTTCAAACAGTCTGTAGCACCCGTCAAACATGTTACTCATGTCTTCAACTTCAGATGTATCAAGTGGAGACAGGTCAATATGTTCCAGGTTTCGACAGTTTCTAAACATGTGACTCATGGTTGTCACACCCGTAGTATCAAAAACACTCAGATCAATTTCCTTAAGATGTGTACATCCTGCAAACATCCACTGGGCACTGAATAAGCTGATATAGTCCGTTTCAAATGATATTTTACTGAGATTACTGCAGCCCTCAAATATACCACTGTTCATATACTCCACCGTAGCCGGTATGGTCAGTTCCTCCAGTGACTTACAGTATTGGAAGACACCGTATTCCATGGCTTCCACTCCAGGCATCTCTATATGTTCAAGATCAGTACATCCGGAAAAACAGTATTCCGGAAGATATTTTATTTCCTCACTTAATATGACACTTTTCAGTTTCTTTTTATCTCTGTATGTCTGCCTTCCAATCTTAAAACATATGTTGAGATCACCCTTAAGTTCATTCAGGTCGGTTATTCCTGAGGTACCGATATATTCATACAGGACGATCTCATCAGTGTCAGCATCCGACGTGACTGTAAATTCATAATCCTTCAGCTCACCTTTCAAAGTATCATTGGTAATCACACCAACTCCATCATATTTGTCCAGAGATGTGTCAGAAGAACAGTCAATCTTATAGAAAAACAAACTGGTGTTGTTGGTTGAATACCAGACAACATCATTACCAACAAGAATCGGCTGGCAGTCTGAAAGATAAGCACCGGCCTTTATGATACTGCTGACCAGCTGGCCATTATTGTCAATAAGTACCATTTTGGTCCAGAATCCTTCTTCAGTCTTTTCTTCCCACATCAATAGCAGACGGCTTTCACTTATCTTGACCAGTTCAGGTGTTCTTACTGTGATTCCTGAATTTTCCTCATATTCAGTTATTCTGATCAACGCTGTTGAATCAGAAGTAAAAGAATCCAGAGGGGTGACCAGCAGGATAACGTTCCTCTGGGAAGTATAAGCCCAATGTCCCAGATCAACCGTACTGACTGAGTTTATGGCAGTGATCAGATTGCCTCCGGCTACTTCAAAACCACTGGAACTTACTCCGGTATAGTTCTCACCGGTGTCTCCCGGATATTCATATATTACAGCTGATTTATTTACCGTCAGGGAAGACTGATATGAAGCTATCTGTATTCCTCTTGGATGGGCATCGCCCTGGTCAAAAGAATAAACATAGTCATCATCATGACACTGAAGCTGATTGAAGGAATGGGAAACATAGCCTCCCCCTGAAATTCCATAGAATGAGCTTACCAATGACATGTCATCTTCTTTTATCACATACTGCATATTGGCCTGATGATTAACACCTTCAATGGCATACATGAGATGGCAGGTCCTGATATATAGTAAATCATTTAATTCTACAATGCTGCAGTTTCCCGCTTTAAACGGCTCTGTCGTATTATCGCCATATGTCGAAAAATGACCCAGTTCCTGCCAGTCGAGAGAATACTTTACTACGCGGATAACTTCTGCAGAATCGCTTTCTTCTGGATTCTCACAGCCGAAAACCAGGAAATTATATTTTTCTCCATGGAAAGCGCCTCCATAAAGAGGAAGCTGCATTTCCCTGGTAAGGGTACTTATCAGTTTGAAATCTGAACTGTAGCGTTCGATAACTATCTGATTATTAATGTTCTCTACCCTGACATACTGTCCGTCTTCATAGTAAAGATAAGACTGCGGTATTGAAGGGTGATTTTCAAAGAAATAGTTATTCGCCATCAGGTTTTTTGACCTGGCTCCTTCAGTGTTCTTATACGCAAACACCGGTTCTTCAGCCCGCATTAAAGGCTGATGAACAGACATCAAAATGGCAGTGACCATTATGATCAGAACAATTAGTCTTTTTTTCATACATAATCCATCCTTGAGAAT
>CAMOMM010000086.1 GCA_946619805.1 uncultured Bacillota bacterium
TTTCAACTACCTTTACCAGAGCATCCTTGATCTGCGGTATCCCGCATTCGATCACTCCGATGTCATGGCCCGCAATAAGATCAGTACATTGATCGTGCTTGATGTCATAAGCCAGCTGAATGATGTCGCTGCCCTCTTTCTGACGGTAGATCTTTTCCAGTCTGACTACCTTGAAGAGATTTGTATCGATCAGATTCTGCAGAACATTGCCGATGCTTACCGGCGGCAGCTGTTCCGCATCGCCGATGATGACGATCTTCTTGACAAAGCGGCAGGCTTTTAACAGGTTGGCAAACAGCAGCTGGTCTACCATGGAGAACTCGTCAATTATCAGCAGGTCGGCACCCAGAGGTTCATCTTCGTTGACCTTGAATTCGTTTATTTCAATATCCCAGCCCAGTAATGAATGTATTGTTTTGGCATCTTTGTCGCTGAGCTGACGCAATCGCTTGCTGGCACGGCCGGTTGGGGCACACAGAGCAATGCTGTATTGCGGAAACAGCTTGGTGCATAACTGTACCATGCCTTTGACTATGGTCGTCTTACCGGTACCCGGACCTCCGGTCAGAATCAGCAGATCTTCCTCAAAGAAGCTCTCTACGGCTTCCCTCTGGCGGTCCTGATAGGTTATGCCCATTCTTTCCTCAACCAGCGCCAGCATTTCGTCAATATCCTGCTTTTCTACCCTGTCAAAGCTTTCAGCCGGGAAAGTGGCCAGAAAACCGGCAATGTAATGTTCAGCCTCATACTGTTCAATCGGATAGATGCGGTCTTCTTCCAGGGCGATCCTCTTTTCCCTGACCAGTTCCTTTATAACCAGATCATAGGTGAACTCATCGATGCCTACTTCTTCCATCAGAGCCTTACGGTAATAACCGTCGGTGAGGTAGCTGTCCTTCAGTCTGAAGGTTCTGTCCTTTATCACTCTGTCGGCATAGGCCGTAATACGGCGCATGTCGTCCTTTTCAACCCCTAAGGAAAGGGCCAGCTTATCAACTGACAGTAAGGAAGCCCCGTTGATGTCATAGTAAATACGGTAAGGATTCTCTTCAAAGACTTCTCCGAGAGTCCTTTTTACTGGCGTACGCTTTTCATAATAGGTTTTTGACTTGACGGCAATGCGCGGTGAAACCACTGATGCCAGCATGAAATAAGCTTCATCAGTCTCCACATTCTTAAGTCCTTCCAGAATGGCTTCCTTCTGCTTTGGCTTAAGACCTTCCACTTCATCAAGTGAATCAGGATCATCCTTTATCATCTTTATGACATTGATGCCATAATGCTTTACGATCTTAGTCGCTGTCTTTTCTCCGATGCCCTTGAAGAATGGCCCGGAGAAGGTTCTGATCAGGCTTTTCTCATCTTCGATCTTCTGAACGGTTTCCACTTCAAACTGATGGCCGTAATTGGCATTTTCCACGTACTTGCCGGTCAGCTTATAGGTGAATTCCTCCTGGATCTCCGGCATGTAGCCAACAGTGACGATCTCATCTCTTTCCTCGGGAATGTAAAAATAGGCTACGACGTAGCCGCTTTCCCCTCTGAATCTTATCTGAGTAAAAGTCCCGGTGATCTCCATTTAAACTCCCAGTAAGCTGATGGCATTGTTCAGCATGTGCAGCAGGATGCTGCAGTAGATTGAATCAGTACGGTCACAGACATAGGCCAGTACAATGCCCAGCCCACCATAGACAAATATGAACAGACAGTCCCGGTAATCACCGGCAAAAAACGAACCCATGACATGAATGAATCCAAAGACAAAGGCCGAGATAAAATATCCCAGAGCCTTTCTGTTTCGAACACGGAAGCTGTTGAAGATCGCTCCTCTGAAAACCAGTTCTTCCACAAAAGGAGCAAACACGACAGCCATTAACGTATAGTAAAAACGGTTTTTCTGCACGAGAGAATTGACCCGCTGCTGATTCCGACTGGTCGTCAGTCCGAATCTTACCAGTATCGCCGAGATCCCTGCCCCCAGGGCAATGATGAAAAGCTGTGATCTGACGATCTGACCCACACACTTTCCAAAGGAATCCGTCAGTCTTTCCCAGCCATAACGCAGCAGCTTGCGGGACGGTACCACGGTCGTCACAAAGACAAAGACATATACCGCCGTCTTCAGGACATTCTCCATGGTAACGGAAATATCAGTGCTGTTACAGATCCAGTCAATCAGGGTCGGATAGAGAAATGTATAGCCGGCCAGATAGTTGATCACCAGCCACAGGGCAACCGGCACACTCAGAGCATTTTCCTGTTTCTTCATCTTACCAGTTCCTCTATGACTTCCTCATGATCCCTGCCATCCAGGAAAGTCTTTTCTATGACACCGCCACCCAGACAGATGTCACCGTCATAGAAGACAGCCTGCTGACCTGGTGTAACCGAAGCGACCCTCTGCGGGTATCTGACCAGATACAGATCATCACCATACGGTTCAATGCTGACCGGATTATCCTGCTGGCGGTATCTGAATTTGGCACATCCCGTCACCGGGAAAGTCACGTCCTTAAGCCAGTTGACACCTGATACCAGACAGCTGTCAGATTCCAGCCAGAACTTTGAAGCATTATTGGCGACATACAGTTCGTTTTTCTCAACATTCTTGCCGACTACAAACCATCTTCCCTGATCGCCTCCGATACCAAGTCCCTTGCGCTGGCCAATCGTATAGTAAAGTACACCGTTATGGATACCCATTACCTTTCCGGTGTTAACATCTATCATGTTGCCGTCTTTGGCCGGCAGATAATTCTGTAGAAATTTCTTGAAGTCTCTTTCCCCGATGAAGCAGATCCCGGTGGAATCCTTCTTTTCAGCCACTGCCAGATCAAGCTGGCGGGCTATCCTTCTGACTTCCGGTTTGTCGATCTCTCCTAACGGGAAGTAGCTGTGATCAAACATCCGGCGGTTTACCTGAGCCAGGAAATAGGACTGATCCTTGTTACGGTCATCGGCTTTCAGAAGAAGTGAGCCGTCTTCATTATGGATCACCTTGGCATAGTGACCGGTAGCCACATTTTCAAAGCCCTGAGAGGCGGCAAACCTGAAGAAGGCATCAAACTTTATGTACTTATTGCACAGGATATCCGGATTAGGAGTCCTGCCCTTTTTATATTCACTGAGAAACTGCATGAAGACATCATCCCAGTATTCCTTTATGAAGTCCACTCTTAACAGCGGAATATCCAGCGCCCGGGCAACCTTTCTGGCGTCATTGTAGTCCCGCTCTTGCGGACAGATGTCATCGTCCAGCGTCGGATTGCCGAGAAAGTCGTTATTGGCTGCGCTGTCCCAGTTGCGCATGAAAGCCCCGGTCACCTCGTGACCCTGCTGTTTCAGAAGATAGGCGGCTACTGCACTGTCAACGCCGCCGGATAATCCAACCAGTATTTTCATACGTTCAGTATACCATGAAAAAAGAGGCTATGCCTCTCTAATCTTTGCACATGTCAGGTAGTCAGGACATTCACTACATACCCTGCGGGTCAATCCTCTTAACCGGGCCGGGACAAATACGCCGATTTCTTCATCGTCATATCCGATCATCAGACTCTTTTCATTTATGACGATCGGTCTTTTGAGAATTGAAGGATTATCCTGAATGAAACGGATAAGCTGATTAACACTCATTGAATCAATGTCAATACCTGATTCCTTAATGATTTTGGATCGTTTGGATATGATATCATCCGTGCCGTTTTCACTTCTTTCCAACAGAAATTTAATTTCCTTTTCATTGAGTATTGTAGAAAAGATGTTTTTCTCGGTGTAGTCGATATGGTGATCTTTGAGCCACTGCTTGGCTTTACGGCATGATGCACATCCAGGGGAAGTATAAATAACTAACACAGACATCACTCCTATGTGTCAATTATAGCATACTGATTTTATGAAAAAAACATCATGCGCGGATTTTTGTTTCAAATCATTCAATGAAACAATTGTTTCACTGATTCATGTTCAATGGCAAAAAGAAAAGCCTCCGTGAGGCTTTGTTTACAAGTGGCGCGCCATGCAGAAATCGAATCCACAACCTTCTGATCCGTAGTCAGACGCTCTATCCAATTGAGCTAATGGCGCAATGCCTAATTATAATAGCAGAGTCGCCTCTTAAATTCAAGTCAATTTGGATTATTTGTACTTTTTCGCTGTTTTTATAATAAATGTTCATCACGTCCGGCTGTACGCATAGCCGCTGTTTTGTTAAAAAAATCTGAAAAAGCGAAAATACTCCTTTTTTTGAAAGTGATAATCTGAAAGCCATGATATAATGACAGAGGTTTTTAACAAGGAGCATTTTTTATGAAGAGATTTATCACACTGATGCTGTCATTACTGCTGGTACTTTCATTAGCTGCCTGCAGTTCAACTGATGGCGGTAAGGCACCTGAAGCCAAAAAGAACCATATCGGTGAAACCGAATTCCTGGTTCCAGATGAAGTCACCAGTAAAAGGAGTACCGGTTCTGAAACAGTCAACGGGGACGAAACCACAAAATACGATTACATGATCGTCTATACCTATGAAAGCGTTGGCGATGCAGTCATAGCATATGGGGAATTCACGGAATACCTCAGCCAGAACTTTACAAAGCAGAGAGACAGTCAGGGGTTTGTTCTCGGATTATCAAATCCAGGCTACAATGAAAGCAATCAGATTCGCGTCTCCATCAGAAAGGGAATCACTATCAGTGATGATCTGAAAAAAGAATTAACAGGAAAGTATTTATTAGTTGAAATGGGCGAATATACTGAAGCCCTTAAGAAGATGTGGGAAGAAAAGTCTTACTATCAGTATATTGAAATAACTGAAGATGATAAGGCAGTAGTCTATATCTTCCAGGATGGCAAGAAGAGTGAACAGCAGGAATTCGACCTTTACACATTCATGGAAGAAGAATCATTAACCTATGAAACAGGTAAATTCACCATTCAGCGGGCTGAAAGAACACTGGTTTACGAAAAGACTACGGAAATCCCTGATTAATACGATGAACAGTAAAGGCAGTTTTTCTCAGAGAAACTGCTTTTTCTATGGAAAGAACAGGAATGAACTGACCTGAAATGAAGTTCTTGATCTGCCCTATCCTCTTATCGAACAAAAAAAGCTTCAGGCTTGAGAGTGGACCCCATTTAGTTCACAGAAATAAAAAATCTAAAGGAAGTGATTGTT
>CAMOMM010000087.1 GCA_946619805.1 uncultured Bacillota bacterium
AAGGCACTTTCCACTTCCTGACCGTTCTGGTAAATGGTGATGCTGTATGTGACATTACTGTCATCTGACGGTTCCCATTCCGCCCAGCACTTGTTCCACCAAGCGGCTTTCGGCGGGCTGGTTTTTCCTTCCGCCCTGATGCTGACAGGGCTTACGCACATCAGCATGATGAATACGCAAAATAACAAAGACATTACTCTTTTCATTTTTATTCCCCCCATTAATTGTTGTATATCTGTTTATTTCATTATACACAATATTACCGGTTTAATGAATGAAATGCCCGCAATATCAGAGAAAAAGCTCCTTTGGGAGCTTTACCTGTTTTCTACGTGCAGATTCTGTTTCAGGAAACTTATGACCCTCTTCTTGACTGCCTCATTCCAGAAGAAACTGTGGCCGTGATCAGCGTTGTTTACCATTACCAGATAAGCTTCAGCATTTCTGCCCTTAAGAGCTTTGTAAAGGTCAACACTGTGTGACAGCGGTACCAGACGGTCCTTGTTGCCGTGAACGATCAGTACCGGTTCCAGTGTATCGCGCAGATTGATATAAGTGAAAGCACTGGAGCGCTCATATTCTTCCGGATTTTCATCAGCCGGCTTTTCAAAGAGCCGGGTACTGATATACCGGTTATCCTCAAGCGACATTCCGGTCTCACGGGAACTGAGATCCCTGATGTCAGTGACCCCATAGAAGTCCAGTAAGCCTCTCAGGGCAGGCAATTCCTCTGTCTCGTCCTGATTGTCAAGTACCGGCTTATTCCACGTCAGAAAGCCCAGAACAGCCGTGTGGCCGCCGCTGGAATCACCGGCGAGATAAACATTGTTCATGTCAATCGGATATTCCCGGGCATGCCGCTTAATGTAGCGGGCTGCCGTCTTGAGATCCAGGATCTGAGCAGGGAACTTGGCCGTGAAGGCATCACGGTATTCGATTATGGCTACCGCAAAACCTGACCTGACGATTGAATAGTAATCGCCAAAATTGCCCATCAGATTCTGCTCCATCCAGGCACTGCCCTTGACATGCATGATCAAAGGATATCTTAAGGCATCGGCATTTTCCGGAAACAGAAAGCGGATGTGCAGACTTTTACCGTTCTTTTTCCGGTAAGTAACCGCATCGGGACAGTTGACTCTGAGGTAGTCATAATCCCCTTCAATCACTTCCATTCCCTCAGCCCTGTCAGTCCATTTAGGGAATTCCGCATAACTGTATTTGAAATTGAAAGCCATGGTCTTTCTCCTTTAGTTTTTGTTCTTAAGAATGAATTCGGTGGTCTTGCCGGTCAGAATGTCACTCTGATACATCTTGTCATCCCATAAGCCGAATCCATGGTTGGCATCCCAGATCATCACCAGCTCCTTTGCCTTTTCAGTGGTCAGGGAGTTATATACATTGATGGAAAACTGCGGAAGTACCGTGTCATCCCTATCACCATGGCATAACAGCACATTGCCCTGATATTCATTAAGGTATTTCACGACATCATAGTTAACCAGTCCATCATAGAATTTCTTTGACAGATGGATGTAGGTGTCATCAAACAGGTTATGATATACGGCATAGCCGTTTTTCTGTGCTTCGTCATATAATGGATGGCCGCTGTCATCAGTTCCGAACTTCTTCATTTCCTCAACAGGATGGGTAGCTGCCGTCCACAGTACGACAGTATCAGCCACAGGCTTTCTTAAGGCCGCATAGGCTGAAACAACTCTTCCGCCCATACTGTATCCGACAAGGACCAATCTTCGGTGAGAAGGCTTTAAAACAGCTCTGATGCAGGCTTCCACATCATCCATGCTGCTGTCCATGCAATAAAGATCAAAAGGTTCACTGCTTTCCCCGCAGCCGCACTGATCCATCATTATCGAATCGAATCCATGCTTGGCCAATTGTCCTGCTACGGTAAGAAAACGTCCCCCTTCAGTTCTTTCAGCCTTGAAGCCGTGAACAAAGACAGCCAGTCCATCAGCTTCCCCATCCGCCTGTACAAAGGTAACTGGTATCATGGTGTTGCGGTATGATCTTACGGTTTTACAGATTGGTTCCATATTATTCTCCATTTCTCTTTTTGACATAATAGTTATATCCCAGCATTCCGGCCGTACTTATTAAGGCAGTTACGGCGAAAATGACAGCTGTTTTTCTGACATTGCCTTCCTGCAGAGCAGCACCCCGGAAGGTCGAAGACATTACCGAAGGAATGCGGGCAAAAAAAGTCAGTCCGATCCAGGTTTTGAATTCCATCGGGGTAAGCCCCATGAAATAGCTGAGCAAATCCTTAGGGGTACCCGGGATCATGAAGACAAAGAAAGCCAGGGTATTCAGCTTACGGGGATTTCTAAGAAAGTGCAGTTTTTCTATCTGTTCTTTCCTGAAGAAGACCTCAACCATATCCTGCCCGAAATACCTGACAGTCAAAAAGATGAACATGCATCCGATCGTGATGCCGATAAGACACAGCAATGTCCCTCCCCATAAGCCGAAAGCATACCCGCCGGCAACTTCAAACGGCTCACCCGGTATTACGGCAATGATGACCTGTAAGGCTGTGATCACGATGTAGATCAGTCGTCCCCAGATGCCGAATCCGTCGATCCACTCGGCAAATTTCTTTGGATCACTGACATATTTCAGTAACGGTTTTCCAATAACAGAGCCCAATACCACCAGCAAAACGGCGAAAATAATTATTCCGCCTATGTAAATTGCCTTTTTCTGTCTGTTGGTCAGAGTGCGTTTCATCTCTTCTATTATCTCATAATCTTAAGGCTATTTTCCTAAAAAATGCCAAAGAAAAAGGTGGATTCTCCTTTTGACTCACAATATCCGGAACAATAACCGGGCATAAACCGTAAAGACCACCGGTATCGGCAGCATGTAGAACAGTCTGACCGGGAATCTGTCATAGAGAGCCTGCATGACAACGTTGTCAGGATACATGGTAAAGACATAATTTGACTTGGGATTCAGTCCGGTTTTCACCATGATGATGTTGATGATATGGGCAATGATGGCCAATAGTGCGGTGTATATCCCCGCCCATATGCAGTCCTTTAAGGCCGGAACATAAAGGTTCAGGGTATAGAAGCTTAAGCATGTCACTATTAACAGACCGTGATACCCATAGAAACCATAAGCCTGCCGGGAGAACACCAGCTGATCGCGGTTATAGCCGTCAGGCATCAGAAATGCCAGGATGGCCCCCAGAGTTCCAATGGAAACACAGTATGCCATTATCGAGACACTGTGAGTCATGGCTGCGACGATGCATAACAGGGTTGCCTGATTGCACAGATAACACGGCAGTTCATTGAAGTAGTTGTAGTCAGCGCGGATCTTCCTGAGTGAAAACTTGTAAATGCGCAGGATAACCAGTTCAATGATGCTCACTGTCAGAACCAAACGGTATCTTGCCTGCAGACCAAGCTGTCTTCCAGTCAGAGTAACCAGTATCAGCACACATACGGTTAATGCCACATAAAACCACCACCATCTGTTGAATACCCTGATCCTGGCTTCTTTCCTAAGTTTCATAATTATGACAGCTTTCCTTCCCCGATTTTATTTTCGCATTTTTCCCCTTCCTTTTCAAAGCTGTATTTCAGGGCATATTAAAAGCATCTGTCTGACAGATGCTTTTGAATTGTTTAGCCCTTGACAGCGCCGGCTGTAACACCTTCTACATAGTACTGCTGCAGGAACATGAACAGTGTAACGATAGGAACCGCAACAATGACACATCCGGCGGCGAACTGTGTAAACAGGTTGGTGTCCGGGTGAGTACCGAACAGTAATGAATACAGTCCGACTGATACCGTCCAGTAAGCTGCGTTATCAGCACCGATGATTACCTTGGCAAAGATGAAGTCCATCCACGGTCCGGTAAAGCTCATCAAGGCCTGATAGATGATGATCGGCTTGGCTAACGGCAGTATTATCTTCATGAAGATCTTGAAGTTGGTACAGCCATCCAGCTTGGCAGATTCAACCAGCGCATTCGGAATGACATCGAAGAAGCCCTTGGCTACCTGGAAGCCCAGACCGGCACCGGCACTGTAGGCCAGTACCAGACCGATCACGGAATAGCCCGGATGATTAGGGTTACCGGTCAGACCGATCGACTTCAGAAGGAAGTAGATGGCGATCATTGACATGAAGCCCGGGAACAGACCGATGATCATTGAAATGTTCATGAACGGCTTACGCATCTTGAATTTCAGCTTGGACATGCAGTAGGCTACCGAGAGTACCAGGAATGTTGAAATGACGCAGTCGATGATGGCAATAATCAGAGTATTGAGCATCCATCTAGGGAAAGCCTTAGGCACACCGTAGTAGGTAGCCGTAAACAGATCCTGGAAGTTCTTCAGACCGTAGGCCTTTGGGAAGAAGTTGCTGGTA
Source organism: uncultured Bacillota bacterium (assembly GCA_946619805.1). GTDB lineage: Bacteria > Bacillota_I > Bacilli_A > Erysipelotrichales > Erysipelotrichaceae > RUG521. The sequence continues at coordinate 4,411 of CAMOMM010000087.1, forward strand.
ACGGTACCGATGAAGGTTCCGTCAGGCTGATATTCACATCTGAAGGCGGACAGTACGATCCAGATCAGCGGAACCAGCCAGATTATACCTAACACGATCAGCAGAACATAGGTGATACCCAGAGAGGTTTTCCGAGCTCTGGACCGGCTTCTAGTTTTTTTAACAACCATTTCACTCATTGGAAAGTATCCTCCTCATTGTATGCCTTTGAATGTCTGTAGGTAACCAGCGTGATCGTAGCCGTGATCAGGAATGTGAAGATACCGATTACGGCGCCGGTGTTATATGAACCCTGGTCAATGGTGACCTTGTACAGCCAGGTAACCAGCAGATCCGTGCCGCCAGCCTGATAGCCGGTATAGGCAGGTCCGCCTCCTGTCAGTAAGAAGATCGTATTGAACGAGTTGATATTGCCGACGAAGCTGGAGATCAGATAAGGTGTGGTAACGAAGATGACATAAGGAAGAGTGATCTTGGTGAACATCTTGACGGTAGAAGCACCGTCAACTCTGGCTGCCTCGTAAAGATCAGCCGGGATGTTCATCAGAATGCCCGATGTCATTAACATTGTATAAGGAACCCCAACCCACATGTTGACAATGATGACCATGATCTTGGCGATCCTTTCACTGTCACTTGGATGCAAGCCTAAGAAACCGATAGGTTTGCTGATCCAGCCCAGATTTACTAGCATGCTGTTGATTGGTCCGTATTCACCTAACAGGTTACGGACAGCCAGCAGAGAAATAAACTGCGGCACG
>CAMOMM010000088.1 GCA_946619805.1 uncultured Bacillota bacterium
TATGCAGTATATCTCTCTTTCTAACTCAAAGATAGATTTTATACTCTCTCTCTTAGGAAGCTCAATGATTAGTTCACCACCAAGTTCCTTAGACTTTATTTCTAGCTGATTATTAGTATCACCCATTTGCAGGTCTCCTACTTATATTAATAAACAAGCCTTCCTCTACTTCTTGGCCGCATTATTTACAACCTTATTAGCCTGAGCCTTCTCAATTGCTTCAGCGATGGCTTCAATGTCATCACCTTTTACCTTCTGTGTATAGAAACCAAAGGCTTCCATCTTCTTAACATAGTCAAACGGATACAGAACATCCTTGGTGTAGCCGTCCAGCTGACGCTTGTTATCGTCAATGATGACGATGCAGTTGCTCAGTTTTCTGGCGGCGACAAACTGGAAGGCTTCCCAGCACTGTCCTTCATTTAATTCACCGTCACCGACAATCATGTAAGTGAAACGGTTCTGTCCTTTCAGTCTCTGTCCCAAGGCTATTCCAGCTGCAGAGCTTGTTCCCTGTCCAAGTGATCCTGTTGTCATGTCAACACCAGGAGTCTTGGTTCTGTCAGGATGTGACGGTAATTTTGTTCCGCCATCATTCAGAGTCATCAGCCATTCCTTAGGGAAAAATCCTCTTTCAGCCAGGGCTGAATACCAGGCCGGTCCTGAATGTCCCTTTGACAGAACTACCATGTCACGGTCTTCCATCTGAGGATTGGCAGGATCAACATGCAGTACCTTACCGTAAAGTACTGCCATAAGTTCGACGATTGACATTGAACCGCCCAGATGACCATAGCCACGATGCTTCAGCAGTTCAATGACATCCAGACGGATCTTGGCTGCCAGTAACTCCAGCTTTTTCTTTTCTACTTTATCCATCATTACCTCCCAATATATTAGATAATATCTGCTATATACATTATAGACCATTACATCTGACAATTCACTGATAAATCCATAAAAGAGAACAATTTGTCATTCTCAAATGTTATAATTGAAAACAGGATAACACCCAGCTTAACAGAATCAACCGGGAGGATCAGCATGCAATACAGATTCATAGGCCACGATACCGTTAACTTCACAAAGGAAAACCCGGATTACCCAGGCATAACTAATCCATTCAGACTGTATGACATTCTGTCAACCATCTGGTGTAGGGAAACCTGTGCTCCTCGCATGCAGAAGGACTGGAATGAAAACAACATCACCTGGGGACAGTGTTCGATAACTGCCTTCCTGGTCCAGGACATTTTTGGCGGCAGGGTCTATGGCGTACCGCTTAGTGACGGCAGTGTTCACTGTTATAATGAAGTGGACCATCAGGTATTTGACCTTACCAGCGAGCAGTTTCTGCCTCAGATCCTTAACTATGAAAACAATCCTGAACAGTTCCGCGAAATGCATTTTGCCAAAGAAGAGAAATATCAGAGATACCTCCTGCTGAAACAGAAACTTAATGAGAAACTGAAAAATAACAACGGCTAGCCGTTGTTATTGTTTTCTTTGACTGTCATGACAGTTTTCTTTTCCTTACTGAAAATTCTGCTGATGAGGTTTGTTACAGGCTTTCTCAAAAGGACAAATGCAACTGCCAGTATGATGAGCTGCGGTAACCGGTAAATGACCCAGATTATCAGATTTTCAGCATTTCTGAGGAAATTGCTCCGTGACCCGCTGCAGGCATTCAGCAGCTTCTGCAGGAAACTTGTTTCCGAATAAGTCTGAACTTCACGGATGGTCAGATCAATTGTTGAATAAGCCACATCAGCGTCCATGCTGTTCTTATATGACTTCAGCTGAGTGATCTCGGTTTCAACTTCACTTAATCTGGCTTCAATCTGAATGACATCGCTCAGGCTTGAAGCCTGTGCCAGCAGCTGCAGCAGTCTGGCATGCTGGGTTTCCAGGGCTTCGATTCTTATTTCATTATTATTGTACTGTCTGGTAATGTTATCGACATTGGTAGAGATGTCAATTATGCTTCCGGAGCTGTCTCTTAAGCTCTGAATGAACTCATCAAAATGTTTGGCCGGTACTCTTACGGTAAGACGGAATGTTCGGCCGGAACCGCCGCTTTCCCTCATGCTCTGAGTTATGGCTTCGTACTGCTTCATGATTTCTTCCAATTCTTTGGTAAGAGAACCGTAATCCTTGGTTTCCAGTACGATGGAACTGCGATAGACCAGTTTCTCTTCCTCTACAGACATACTGTCATTTGCCTGTGTCTTATGCTGAACAACACTGTATGAAGAGTCACCGTCAGCCGCATAATCACCGCCCATGCTGTAGTATTCAGACCGTGGCATTTCATAGACGTCCTCGGATTTCCTGGCGGCACAGCCAAACAGGAAAACCACGCATAACAAGGTAATCATTAATTTTTTCATTTCCCATTCCTCCTGTTATCTTCCTATACCCTAATGACAGAAACTGATTAGTGAAAGTAACATAAAATTACTTCTTTTTTTAGCCTTCAATAACTGTTAAAATATAGTTTGCCTGCTGGCAGGAGGATAAGCAAATGAGTACAAATGTATATTCAGGTATAGATAAAATTCCAGCCGGAAGTGCTTCTGACAAGATAACAGAAGGATGTCTGGTTCTGGAAGGCGGTGCCTTCCGCGGTCTTTACACCCAGGGAGTTCTGGATGCCTTCATGCTTAATGACATAAACTTCCAATGCGTCGTGGGAACCTCAGCGGGAGCCATGGCCGGAATGAACTACGTGTCCGGAAACATCGGACGCAGTGCCCGTGCCAATCTGACCTACCGTCACAATTCCCATTACATTGGAGTCAAATCAGTAAGAAAGGCTCACAGTCTGATCAACCTGGATTTCCTGTTAAAGGACTATAATTCCATTGAACTGATAAACATCAGAAAGTTCTTTGATCCACGCAGAAGATTCGTGGCGGTCTGCACCAACTGTTCCAATGGTGATACTCTCTATTTTGACAGAGACTATTGCGGCAACATCTTTGATGCCATTAAGGCTTCAGCTTCCATGCCGTTTGTTTCACCGATGGTCAACGTTGACGGCATCTACTGTCTCGATGGCGGAGCCAGCTGCAAGATCCCTTATCAGTGGGCTCTTGATCAGGGCTATGAAAAGGTAGTGGTCATCAAGACCCGTGAAAACGGCTTCAGAAAAAAAGTCAGCGACCGAAAGCCGGCTCACCGCATATATATCAATCATCAGGCTTTTGCCGAAAAGCTGGATAATTCTCCGGCAGCCTACAATGCCCAGTGTGCTGAACTGGAAGTACTGGAAAAGGAAGGCAGACTGTATGTCATGGCTCCAAGTCAGCAAGTGACGGTCAGCCGTGTGGAATCCGACATTGAAAAACTCGGTGACCTCTACTGGCTTGGTTACAATGACGCCCTGGCCTCTCTGGACAGTTTAAGAGAATACCTGAACAGATAAAAAAAGCCCTGCGCAGCTATTGCTCAGGGTTTTATCATGCTTTAGGGGTATTTATTTCATGGCGTTTGCCAGATATCCGGTAAACAGTTTCATGAATTTCCTACTGTCAACATCCAGGGCATAATGAACGTTCCTGTCCGTTTCCAGCAGCAGATCGGCTGTTGTCATTAATCTTCCTCTGGCCTCTCCCTGCTGTTCAACGGTAAGTTTAATATCATGCCATTCAGTGATTATGTCAGGATTGAGAGCTGCTTCCACGGCCAGCGGATCATGCATGGCTCCGCCTATTACTCCCGTTTCATTGGCGTAATAATAGTATGCCATGTCATGGAAACACCTGCTTCGCTCCGTATTCATTTCCTTCAGGAAAGCGATGTCTTCTCCCATGATGATCGTTTTCAGGGTGACATCCAGACCGATGACTGTCAGCTGCAGTCCGCTTCCAAATACATATCCGGCAGCTTTCGGGTCATTGTAAATGTTGGCTTCAGCAAACGGAGTTATGTTTCCCCTGACGGTAAGGGCCCCACCCATTATAGCAATCTTGCCGCACTGAGCCATGGCTTCTCTGTCCGCCTTTATGGCATTAGCCAGGTTCGTCAGCGGTCCCAGACATACGATCGTCAGCTTTTCACGATATCTGAGAGATGCTCTAACCATGAAGTCCCAGGCCTTTGTTTCCCGGGCTTTTTTTGGATTATGCGAGAATTCAACATTACCGACACCGTTGTTTCCGTGGATGACTTTCAGATGATCACTCACCGGCCAGTCATCACTTCCCCAGGGACAGTTTGCCCCGGGATAAACATCCGTACAGTCATGTCCCAGCTGGTATAAAACATCCAGGGTATTCCTGGTTGCATAATCCAGATAAGTATTGCCAAACGCCGTGGTAATGCCGATTATTTCCGTATCTTCCTTACCGCAGACCATGGCTATGGCCAGGGCATCATCGATGCCGGTGTCAACATCAAGGATCAGATATTTCATGCATTTGCCTCCTTCCGTCATGGCGTTACACCGGTGACCGTTTCACCGGTCCAGGTAATGATCCCGCCGAACTCATAGACATTTCGGTAGCCCATTGCAGCCAGCTTTTCCGCAGCCTGCTTGCTGCGGTTACCGCTGCGGCAATAGACCAGGATGATCTGATCAGTATCCGGAAGCTTTTCCGGTTTTTCCTGATCTATGTTCTCATTGGGAATGCAGATCGCTCCCGGGATGTGTCCTTCGATGTACTCATCCATGCGGCGGACATCCACGATGACATGACCGTCATCTTTTGCCATCATCTCGGCAGCCTCTTCCTGACTGATCTGCTTATAAGTGATCTGTTCTGTATTTCTGCATCCTGTCATGACGGCAATCATAAGCAGGATAAGAATTGAAAGTAGTGTTTTCTTCATGTCTGTCATATGTCACGTGAGCGGAAGTCGGAATGCTTTTCTTCAGCATCCTTTATCATCTGAACAATGTATTCCAGAATTTCCCTGCGGAATTCATCATAACCCTGTGGGTGAACCGTGCCCATGGCGCTGATGTCTCCTTCTTCAAAGGAGAAACTGAGCTGGAACCATTCACTGTTGTTATAGTCCTCAGCACTCTTATCCCAGCCATACCACTTAATCAGGTCATGCTTTTCCACAATGGCCTGTATCTCATCACAGCCGATGTCCCGGTCAGGCCTGTCGTAGTAATAGTTATACTTGCCGGGTTCAATGAATTCACCGGAAACGGAGT
>CAMOMM010000089.1 GCA_946619805.1 uncultured Bacillota bacterium
AACGCGGTGACCTATGAAAAGCCTGTTTACATCAACGGGATAATCCCGGGCAAAGATCAGATCAAAGGCGCGGACAAAAGGCTGGGAGAGATCATAAACGGTATCATCGAGATCAAACAGATAATTCATAAAAACAGACCTTTCTTAATACATTAGCAGTATAACATGAACAGCCGTCAACATGTTTCCATTTTGTGTGATACTGTTAAACTAATCTTAAAGTATTTATATTAATACAATGTTATAATAATCAGTGACCGAAGAGAGTTTTTTTCTGTCATTCTGTATAGGAGGCTTTGATGAGCAGATTTGAAATAGGTGATGTTGTCCTTAATAACCATGTCATTGTGGGACCGATGGCCGGCATCAGCAATCTGGGATTCCGTACCATGATCAAGCAGTTTGATCCGGGTTTGATCGTGTCGGAAATGATATCAGACAAAGCCATAGTCTTCAGGAATAAGAAGACCATCAGAATGACTGTCATAGATGAAATCGAACATCCGATGGCTTTGCAGCTGTTTGGCCATGACATTGATTCCATGGTAGAGGCTGCAAGGTTTTTTGATCAGCAGACTGACTGCGACATCATTGATGTTAACATGGGATGTCCGGTTCCCAAGATCGTCAACAACAATTCCGGCAGTGCTCTGATGCGCTCACCTGAATATGCAGGAGAACTGCTGAGTGAGATCGTCAGAAATGTCAGAAAGCCGGTGACTGTCAAGGTCAGAGCCGGATGGGATGCACAGCACATCAATGTTGTGGACTTCGTCAGAAAGATCCAGAACAGCGGAATCAGTGCTGTCTGTGTTCATCCGCGTACCAGAACGCAGTACTATTCAGGTAAAAGTGACTGGGATCTGATCAGACAGGTCAAGGAAATTGCGGAGATTCCGGTCATCGGAAACGGCGACATTAAGAGCGTTGACGACATGGTCAGGATGAAACAGCTTACTGACTGTGACCGGTTCATGGTTTCCCGAGGATGTCTGGGTAATCCATGGCTGATCAAACAGCTGGTTCATTATGAACAGACAGGAGAATATCTGGCTGATCCTACTGCCGAAGAAAGAATAGATCAATGCCTGCTGCATGCCCGCAAGCTGATCGATCTGAAAGGTGAACTCAACGGGATCAAGGAAATGCGCGGACATGCCTGCTGGTATATCAACGGCCTTCCTAACAACAATAAGGTCAAGGACAGAATAAACCTGATGAATACATATCGGGATCTGCAGGGAATCATGGATCAATACCTGCAGGCAATAAGAACTGATGACTATTCACGGTTCTTAAAGGAGAACTAACATATGAGAAAACTATTAACAGCTTTGCTGAGCGTTCTGCTCATACTGCCGGTATTCAGAGTCAGTGCGCTGGAGAAAAGCATAGAGGAATTAAGTGAGGAAACCAGTGTATCCAATGCACAGACCAGTATCGTCATTCCTTATGGAGAGGGAAGTGCCAGAGTTTACTATGGGGAAAACGGCATAAACCTTTTTACTCCTGAGGGACGTGTGGTACTGGAAACAAACTATGCCGTTCAGAAGCTGATCTCAGTCGGAGATATCGACGGAGATGGCTATGTTGATTTCCTGACTTATCAGATCGTTCCTGATGAAGTAGCTCAGCTGCACTGTCTCAGCGGTTCTGACGGACATGTCATTTCCAGCATGAGAGAAACCAGAGAAGACTACAATGATACTTTAGGCACCAATGTCACGGTCAACTGTTTTATTCAGCAGATGTTAAGCAATGAAGACGGTACAGCCTACATTCTGTGCGATTACAGTGTCATCAGATATGATCTGGCTGACGGTACAGAACTGGGCAGGTTCACGGAAACAGACAATATCTGGAAGATCATCTTCGCTGACGACATCAACGGTGACGGTATCTGCGATCTGGCTTACAGCGGCCAGAGCAATTTTGCCGGATTCATTGACGGCAATACCATGGAAAGCCTGAAGAGATACAATCCGTCTGAGGACTATACTTTCTCACTGATGTGGGATGAAAAACAGACTGTTACGGCTGTCTTCAACATGTGGGATCTCAGATATGAGGACAATACTCTTTACATTCTGGGTGAAGACGGAAAACTCTACATGATCGATCCGTTTAACTCATTTGTTGATGAAAACGGTAATGAAACAGCCAGCATCAGCAGTGTTGATCTGGAAGTCATTGAGAAGGATGTTCTGGACAGTCTGCTCAATAACAGGATCATGTATTACAGTAATAACAATATCCAGTACAATCCGGTTGGAATTCTGGACTGGGCTTACATGGGTTACCGTTTCGCTGACAGCAATGAGCAGTATCTGCTGATAAATGCATTCATGGGTGACTGTGAAGGACTGCCGCAGTGGATAGATGCCCAGTATCCGGCCAAGATTGTTCTTTACAATAAGGAAACGGGAGAAGTTGAAGCCCGCTTTGTGACGGAGAATCCGCAGTATAAATATCAGAAGACCTGCTTTGGTATATATCAGGATCAGACGGTAATAGCGGCAATCAACCATATTGATGAAGGCAGTGCAACTCTTGGTCTGTATGACCTGGAAGGAAAGCTGCTTACCCAGAAGGTATTGAATTCAACATTCTTCGGATTTGAAAAGAAAATGGAACTGAACTGGGATGGACAGAAATATCTGCTGGAAGTCTTTGATTCAGGATGTCTGAACATATCTGCTGATCTCAAAAAGGTAACTTCAGGCTATTCTTCATCACAGACGGAAGTACTGGAGATCAGAAAAGATGAAATACTGAAACTGATCACTACCGGCGGCATAAAGAATAAGATCGCCGGGTATGCCAGTGATGGCAAGACACTGAAATGGGAATATGTTCTGAAAAAGAACATCAACCATAAGGGATTCGAATATATCGGCACTGACAGTGATTTCAATGGAGATAAGGTCAATGATGTCTTCCTGATCGTCAACAGTTATGACAGTAAGGACAGCAAGATCTACAGCCAGTTCATCATTCTTAGCGGCACTAACGGACAGGTACTGGTTGATAAGAATATCGTTACCGCTACCTATTATGATGAAAACTGGAATAAGGTAACGCAGTATCTGACCGGCTCATCTCTGAGTGTTATCAGGGATATTGACTGGGATGGCATCAAGGAACTGGTTGTTGACGGGAATGTCGTTTCCAGCCGGCGTAATGAAGTTGTCGGCAGCACGCAGGGCTATATTGAGACAGACGGTGTCCCGCTGGAAGTCGGGGATGCCAATGGCGATGGCTTCAGTGATTATGCAGTCATAACCAAGGCTGAAACCAGACTGTATCTGTCCAAATATTCATACAGTTACGGAGTTCTGGAAGTATCATATACCAAGACCGGTTCGGTATTTCCTAACCCGGCCAAGGCAGATGCCATGTATTCATCAGTGCTGTTCGGCGACGTCAATAATGACGGAGTCAAGGAAATAGGCATGGTTGACTATAACTCCGAAGGGCGTCAGATCTTCAAGGTGGTCGATGGCAAGACTCTCTACACCATGTTCAGACTGTGCCGCGACGGTCTTAAGGGTAACGGTGAAGCCTTCAAGGTACTGGATACGGACTTCAATAATGACGGTTACAATGAGTTGGTCGGTGTTGAAATGTGGCAGCAGGGTATCTATGACGGCAAGACCGGTGAGCTGGTCTTCAGACCTAACATGTATGGAGATCCTTATAAAGACGAATACTATGCCGACTATCTGATACCATTCACCATTCTGGAATACATGGATTATGAAATCACGGCAATAGGAGATATCAATGGGGATAACTGTCAGGACTTTGCCTACATTGACCGTTATGACAATGATAATTTCCAGTGGGTCTGCTCCATCAGATCCGTAAGCGGGGCTGACTGGCAGGGAATCGGTGAAGTCATCATCAGCATCAATAACTATGACGAAGGATACGGTAAACTGATAGGTGTCACCGGTAAAGATGGTCTGGTAGCCCTGTCAAATGAACAAAACAAAACAACCAAGATCTACGATATGACCAGAAACCGGGAGATCATGGGCTACAGCATTAACGTAAGCGCCATGGCAGTCGGTAACGATGATCAGCTGCTGGGCTTAAAGGACAAAAAACTGTATGCTCTGGATACCAAGCCAAGCTTTACTCTGAACCGGGAGGTTCCGGCTTTCAGTGAAAACAATACAGTTCACTTAGGCTGGGATACTGTTCAGGATTACAGTGTCATGACGGTATACGACAACGGAAATATCGTATACAGAGGTTCAGATAAGGAATGTGACATAAAACTGCTGGAAGGCAATCACAACATCAGAATGTCCATGAATGACGGACAGGGCAAGATCTACAGTGAAACCCGTGACATAGAAATTGCCCGGCAGCCTAAAAACTATGTTGTGCCAGCCATCGCTGCAGCCATTTCATTAATATTAAGCATTCTTCTGGGCATCTTCCAGAAGATCAGGATCAACAGGAAGTTCAGAAAGGGGGCAGGGAAATAATGACGGAATACTGTGTTGAGTTAAACAACATCACCAAGAAATTCGGTAATTTCACTGCCGTAGACAATGTCTCCCTGAAACTTGAACCGGGCAGGATCTATGGCTTTGTAGGTCCAAACGGAGCCGGCAAGAGTACGACCATGGCCATGATCATGGGGTCTCTGTTTCCAACCAGCGGTTCAGGTAAAGTATATGGACATCCGCTGGCTTCTACGGAAGCTCTTAAGGAGTTAGGCTATTCACCTGAATTCACCAGTTTTTACCGGGACATGAGCTGTGCGGAATATCTGCACTACATGGCAACCCTGTCAGGAATGAATGACAGGGAGGCAACTGAAAGAACCAGAGAACTGCTGGATAAGTTTGATCTGAATGATCATGCCGGAAGAAAGGTTGCCAAGTTCTCTACCGGTATGAAGAAGAAAGTATCGCTCGCCCAGGCCATGATCAGCCACCCTAAGATCCTGTTACTGGACGAACCTACTGCCAACCTGGATCCGACCAGCCGTCAGGAGATCCTGGAAACGGTCAGGGAAATGGTGGAAAAGGATAAGCTGACGGTATTCATCAGTTCACACGTATTAACTGAACTGGAAACAGTCATCAGTCACGTAATAATGATTT
>CAMOMM010000090.1 GCA_946619805.1 uncultured Bacillota bacterium
TCAGCAGATCATCAAAGCTTCTGGCTACATTGACGATGTCCTGACCGGTCATGGCATCAACTGTTAACAGTATTTCATCAGGATGGAATCTGTCCTTCAGTCTCTTCAGTTCCGCCATCAGCTCGTCATCAACATGCAGACGGCCGGCCGTATCGATCAATACGGTATCGTAATCGTTCTTACGGGCATATTCCAGACCCTGTCTGACAGCTTCCTCAACCTTTACATTGACACCCAGTGTGAATACTTCAACATCGATCTGCTTACCTAAGGTCTGTAACTGTTCAATGGCAGCCGGTCTGATGATGTCAGCCGCGATGATCAGAGGCTTGCGGCTCTGCTTTTCCTTAAACAGTTTGGCGATCTTGGCAACGGAAGTTGTCTTACCTGTACCCTGCAGACCTACTACCATGATGGTCGTAATGCCGCTGGTCTTGAAGTTTACCCCTGCTTCGGATTCACCAAGCAGTCTGACGATCTCGTCTGAAACGATCTTGTAGACCTGCTGGTCAGGATTGAGAGCCTGTGATACCTGAACACCAACCATCTGTTCTCTGATGGTATTGATGAAATTCTTGACGACAGTATAGTTAACGTCGGCTTCCAGTAAGGCTACTCTGATCTCTCTCAACATGGCTTCCATGTTCTTTTCGGTCAGCTTGTCCTTACCGGCAATATGCTTGAAAGCGCTGGTCAGTCTTGTACTTAATGATTCAAACGCCATATAAATCACTCCCTTACGATGTATTCTAACATAAATAATCAGTTTGGTCATCTGCATATCCCTTGTCGGCTTTCGAATAATTAAGTAAAATGTAGATGCATACAAAGGAGCGAAATATCATGACAGTTAAATTATTAAAATGTAACGGCTGCGGAAAGATGGTTCTGGAAGTAGTCGGCAGCAAGTGCCCTACCAAGTGCTGCGGTGAACCGATGGTTGAATTAGTCCCTAATACATCAGACGGTGCCGGTGAAAAGCATGTACCGGTTGTCAAGGTTGAAGGCAGCAAGGTTACCGTACAGGTCGGTGAAGTTCTTCACCCGATGCTGGAAGCTCACTACATCAACTTCGTCATTCTGGAGACTGACAAAGGTTATCAGAAGCATGATCTTAAGCCTGGTGATCAGCCAATTGCCGTCTTTGCCCTAGCTGAAGATGAAAAGCCGGTCGCAGCTTATGAATACTGCAACCTGCACGGTTTCTGGAAGACAGAGATCTAGCCATAACAAAAAGCCCTTCGGGCTTTTTATTTTACTCTTTTTCCGTATACTGTTGCAGTTCATCACGGAATTCATCAGAACTGAAGTAGCTGGTTTTGATCCAGGTCCTTTCTGACGGCAGCAGTTTCTCGCCTGAATACAGAGTATAAAGTATTCTGACTTCCTCATCGCTGAAGTCGTAGACCGTCTGCTACTTGCCTTTTTCTATAATTCAGTCTTTTACTGTAACAATGTACTCTTTGTAATCGAACTCATTAAGACCGCCGTCATAGATACATTTGATTCTGAACAGGTCAGTTTCCTTTATTTCATTCAGCGTCAGGCATCCGAAACTGTCTGTTACATAATCTTCAAGAGTCCCGCTGAAAGCACCATTGATTTTTAAAACCTCACTTAGTTCAGCCATTGAAATGTACTGCGGCAAGAGGTACTGACGGTAAGAAGAATTACTGACATATGTATTGTAAAACATGTTGATATACCAGCTGTCATATTCGCTGCCAAGACCTTCTGTTCCAAGTTCATCGGAAACCATGTAAAACAGTCTGGCATTGATGACTTCCGATACTTCCTTATACAGCGTTCTCACCAAATCAAATATCTGATCATTGCAGTCAAACACATAAAGATTCTGCCTGTATCCCACAACACCGTTGAATGGGCATAGATATACGGGCTCAATCTTTGAATCACTGTATACAAGTTTTAATATGTAGTATGGCATGACAATAGGATTATTGCTTCCAAGGCCCCCATTTTTAATAACATATGCACTCTGACCGTTGTTTATATAATCGATTTCTTTCCCCTTGACTGCTTCAACCATGTTTTTCAGGCCAATACATGGTATTTTTCCTTTCCGAAGAATCTCATTGTAAACTTTCGTTGAGAGATGTTCATCCCAGTTGATTGATTTCATATAACTGATCAGACTGTTCAGATTATCATTATCAGTAATATAAATATACTGTTCACGACCTTTATGGCTTTCAGTCAGAGAAATAACAGCACTCCCTTCCATTAAGCTTTGTTCTGTTTTACTGATCACAACAACATATGATCCTGAAACAGTGCTGTCGTTTTCTTTCCTAACACAGCCCGCAAGAAAAAGCATTATCCCGCACATAACAATAATAAGCCGGTTTTTAAACATGCCAGTACTCTTTAATAAATATTGCGAATATAACCTAAATTCCATTTCAATTGAGTTAAGCCATCGGCTGAGTAAAACGTTGTACTAGATGCTGACATTGTTACTGCTCCAGATCCACCATTAGGAAAAGCAGGATGCCTTAATTGTCCTGTTTTCTTATTTACTTCAGATATAAGTGCCATATTATTACCTCTTGGCCCGTCTTTCGCCTACATAATATCCCAGTTGGGCCCGATATTCAAGCACGTTATCGGGGCTATTTTTTGATCAGAAGTAATTGTGAAAAGCCTGAAAGCTCCTGAAAATCGCCGAAAATCGGCCTTTTTTTCCACAAATCGGCGAAAAAAGCAAAAAAAGAGGTCTTTTCGACCTCTGATCTTGTACATGGTGGAGCATAGCAGAATCTACCCCATAATTATAAAATCGCCTATATTTTCGGCACTATTTTATCGTTATCATGCTTAGGCCCACTCTCCAGGCCCATCTTACTTCTCACTGGAAAAAACGTGATTAATCCCACAGGGAAGAAAAGTGACAATATAGAAAGGCACGATATTCAGCAAATAAAGGATCGTCGATATGATCACGTATATAGTTGGCGTGCAATTTCTGCTCTTCCGAATCAATTTCTCTATAACGATGGATAATAATATTCCCCTTAGCTTCCTCCTTAAGAATTTCATCATAGACATTCAGAATATGTTCATATAAGACAACTGGAACATCATTATTACTCTCCCAGGTATGTCCACCCGTGTTTATTAGACGCGCATCGTGTTTTGGGCAATATAAGAACCCTTCTTTACCGTCATACATGATTTTCAATTGGTCAGGAAAACGTTCGTAATAATGCTGGATACCGTCTCTGAGGCCCATTGTAACAAAGTTTTCTTCTCTGCTTCTGCAACAAACTAATGCATATACACGATCTGTTGTAAAATAGGCAACTTTGTTCCCATCAACATGAGATTTTGCATTTGCAAGGATAACATTTAAATCTTTAATAATACTTCCGTGATAAAACTGATTTTTATGTATCATAGTAGCTAATTCTCTCCTACACTATAGTCCCTATTCCCACTCTAAACTGGAATGTGTCCATTTCTTTTCAAATGCACTGTTGTTATTAATTGCCGTTACTATAGGTTCCAGGAATGATCTTATGAAGATAATGGTGTTTCCCAAAGACAGATCCGTATTAGCTCTCTTAGTTTTAATAAAACCATTCCATCTACCTTTTCGGTATATATCATCCGCAAATCCATCTTCAAATGCAACTATTCTCTCCAGTGTAGTCTTACGATGTCCAAAAGTTTCTATTATAGCTTGTTTCAACTCCATCCCGGAAAAATCGAATCTATGTGCCATAGTATAGATATCATAAAAGTCCTTGTATCTGCTATTAACAACGCCAAGTGAAACAATTGCTTCAAATTTCTCGGCAATTATAGATTCCAATGAATATGCATTAAGAACCGGTGGTTCATCATCAAGTATTGTTGGATATTCCATCTGCTGCTTTCCCGGATAAATAACATCATTGTAACCAATGTCAATATTTACTGGTATTCTTGTACGGTCAAGATAAGCAACAGCTGACACATTGATACCATGATATTCCTTAAACTCCGTGATATTGTTAGCATTCAAAGAACTGATGTCAAATCGAATTGCATCATCACATTCAACGCTCAGAATATCAGTGAATACCTTTTTCATATATTCGGCTTCATTAGAAATACTGGTACCTAACAAATCGATATCTGTCGTTGTTCTGGCATACTGTTGATTGAACAGGCCATATAACAGACATCCTCCTTTCAGTACAAACTTATCCTTATACGGCGATATTGATAATCTATACAACACCCTTTCAAGCACATACAGTATGAACATATCCTGAACATTGCGCTTTTCTTTATTGGCCCTGTATTTTATCTGTGCTTTTACAGATGTTGCTGTTTTCATACCATTACCTCCAGATATTCCCTGAGCAGTTTTGCGCAGCGTAGTTTTTTGGCATACTCCATCAGTTTATTGATATTCCTGTCGGGACGCTTAACATAATTCTTAAGCACTTCTATGGCCGGCTCAAAACCCAGCTTATTACGATAGAAAATCATGTCACACACAGTCTTTTCTACATCATAGATCATTAATTCATTATTTCCTTCAACAATAGTTTCTATCCCTGTTGAATACCTTTCATCAGTAAAAAGATAGAACTTCATTTCCGGCCATTGTGGTGACTTTGGAATCCTGCTTCTACGAGGAAGAGCCACATCAATCAGCAAAGGTCTTGACGATGAAAGCCCATGATATACAGCAGCACTTGTCAGACAAACAACACCTTTTGGAGCATAAACTGAAACAATTGAGAATTCATTAATATCTCCATCATAACCAGAGTTTTCAAAGTAATTGCGATTAATCGGATTTAGCTTTCCTTCCTCAACAAGCTTGTTTATTTTGTAAGGTGACAGACCAGAATCATAAAGGGTTCTTCTGGAAACAAACTGTTCATCACTATATTTCTTCATCTTGGCTTCCTCCTTCACCAATATTTTATTTTATGTTTGCGTATTTGTAAATATGCAAACATAAAATTAATTTCCAATTCAAATCCTGGAATTTTGCAAAAAAAGAGGTCTTTTCGACCTCTGTGTTTTCTA
>CAMOMM010000091.1 GCA_946619805.1 uncultured Bacillota bacterium
ATCTGTTCTCTGGTGGCATCTGCCTTTAACAGTGTGTGATCGATGTATTTATTCAATTTCATAATTTATCCTCCCTTGATTTTACGTAATAAGTATACCCCCAGGGGTATAATAGTCAACCTGTTTTCAGGTTATTTGACAGCGTCTATTTCTTTTTTATAGGCATAGTACAGTTCTTCAAATCTGTCCGGTCCCTTCATCAGAGTGCTTGGCCCTACGATCAGTACGTCAGCACCGTTAAGGTACATCTGTTTGGCGTTGTCAATGACGGTATTTCCGTCTATCAGGATCGGAATATGTCTGTCACTGTGTTCATCCAGGAACTGACGCATTCTCTTTATCTTGTCCATTCCTCCCGGAACTATCTTCTGACCGCCGAAACCAGGATTAATGGTCATGTCCAGAATGAAGTCAGTTTCTATCAGCAGTTCTTCAATGTAATGCAGTGACATTCCCGGTATTACGGCCAGACCGGTGGTTATGCCTTTGCTGTGAAGGGCCTGCAGCAGTTTGAAGGCATGCTGTGAGGTTTCAGGATGGAAAGCCACACGGTCACCTGGCTGAACATCAAACATTTCAATGTATTCCTCGGGATTGGTTACCATCAGATGGATGTCGATTGGAAGGTTAGTAATTCTCTTGATGTCCTTATACTGCTGAGTACCAAGGGCACTGTTTTTAACATAATGTCCGTCCATGATGTCAAAGTGGATGAAAGGGCAGCCAACTTTCTCAGCCAGCTTGCAGTAATCATAGAATTCCTCAACTTTGGCACACATTATTGAAGGTGATATCTGTATTGGCATGTTAATTCTCCTTTAGGTATTAAAAAAGCTGCCACTATGAAATGACAGCTTCATTCATTTTTATCTCTTGGCGTTTAAAAGAGTAGCGCCTTCACCGTACATTGATTCCCAGTCCTTGGTGAAGTTTTCAATGGCCTTGTTGACGTTCTCGTTACCGAAGGTAGCCATCATCATGTCAAGCGGAGCAGTAATGGCTTCGCAGCCGTTGGTGTAGGCTTCTCTTAACTGGCCGGCTGTATGGAAGCTGGCAGCAACTAACTTTGTAGGAAGTCCTTCGCGTTCGATCTTGTTCTGAACATCCTGATACAGCAGGTTAGGGTCAACACCATATGTGGTCATGCGGTTGGCATAAATGGCGATGTAGTCAGCACCGGCTGCCAGAGCATAGTAAGCCTGCATGGTATCATAGACGCCTGTTGCGGTTACGTTGTAGCCTTCCTTTTTCAGTCTGATGATGGTCTTCAGACCTTCCTTGGTAACAGGAACCTTGATGTAGACGTCTTCATCAACGTTTTCAACAAGAGCTTTGGCTTCCTTCATCATTGTGTCGCTGTCAGTGGCAACTACCTGAACATGCAGGGTACGTTCCTTGCCGATGATCTCTCTGATCTTTCTTACATGTGCAAAGAAATCGTCAGGATTGGCACTTTTCTTTACGATTGAAGGGTTGCAGGTTACTCCGGCGATTGGGAAGTATTCGCAGGCAGTAGCAATGTCTTTTAAATTCGCGGTATCGACTAATAATTCCATGATATCCTCCTGTCTTTTCCTAATGGATTATTTTCTTGATTTCCTTTTCCAGCGGGGAGCCCTTGACGTTATTCTTGGCTTTTCTGAGCCACTTGTCGGCTTCCTTGGAATCCCCCCGGTAATGATACTGAATGCCCAGCAGGTATTCCAGCATTCCCAGCTGCTGATTCTTGGAATTGGAATCCTTTTCCTTTTCCTTCGCTTCAATCAGCCTGGTAACAGCTTCAATATCTTCGTGTTTCTGTTCAATCATTACGCGGTAGAGCATGTGGAAGTATTCCTTCTGTTCTCCTTCGGTGACATCATCAAGACGGCTTAACAGTTTTGAACACATTTCTTCATCATGCAGTGACATGAAGTAGAAGAATCCGTTGCTGAAGATCTGATAGGCTTCATTCGGGGCAAACTTATCAGCCAGCCGGGCTTTTATGCGTTCCTTTACCTGCGGTGTGTCATTGCGGGAAATATAGAAACGCAGCAGATTCCATTTCTGGCTGTAGGCACCGAACATCATCTTGTAATATGAACTGTTCAGTATTTTCAGGGCTTCTTCTTCCTTGTCCTGTTTCATGTACTTCAGGAAACGGTTCCAGATGGCCGTTCTGATGAACATCGGTATAGCAACAGCTATCATAATGAGTACGACGATCGTACCCGCCATTTTAGGGGTCATAAACAATACCTCCAACTATTATTATACAGCGTTATGGACATAAATGAAGAAGTTTATTATAATGAAATTTAACGTTCACTTCTCATAAATGGCAGAAGGAACAAATAATTCTTTTCATTCAACACATAAGGTATATAATGAAAGTATGAAATAGCGTCAGAAAACAGATATGCAGCATAAATACATGAAAAGAGGGTTTTTATGCGTCTTGGTTTTTGACGGGGGGAGGTTATTCATGATACAGGATTTAATCAAAGTTGAAAATTGCGTTATTGTCGAGTCTGTTGAAGACTGGAAGCGGGCAATTCATCTGGCTCTGGAGCCACTGGTAAAGGATGGCTGCTGCACAGATGAATATGAAAAAGCTGTTCTGAAAATGACAGATCAATATGGTCCGTATTATGTTCTGACTGACCATATGGCTCTGATTCATGCTTCCAGCGAGGCCGGTGTTTCAAAGACACAGCTGGCATGTACCATTCTTAAGGAACCGGTAGCTTTTACCGAAGAAAAGAATGACGTACGCTGCCTGGTAGCCTTATGTGCCGTGGACCATACACAGCACATGTCTGGAATCGTAGCTGTTTCCAGCATCTTCGGAGATGAAGACAAGGAACAGCAGATACTGGCATCCACATCACCGCAGGAGATATATGACCTGTTTATCGAAAATGCGGAGATGTAGAGCATATAAAAAATAGCAAATAATAAAAGAAAGGAGATTATATGCTAGATTTTATTCTTAACATTTTGGCAACACCTGCTATGTTAGTAGGTCTGCTGGCTATGGTAGGTTTGATCCTCCAGAAGAAGCCTGTTGAAGACGTTATCAAGGGCACTATCAAGACAATCGTTGGTTTCTTAGTATTAAGTGCTGGTGCTGGCGTCATTCAGACAGAATCATTAAACGCTTTCGGCGAACTGTTTAACTGGACATTCAATATGACTGGTACCGTTCCGAACAACGAAGCTATCGTTGCTATGGCTTTAACTAAGTTCGGTCTTGATACTTCATATATCATGGTTATCGGTTTGATTCTGAACATTGTTCTTGCACGTTTCTCAAAGATGCATTACATCTTCTTAACAGGTCACCACAGCTTATACATGGCTTGCATGCTGGCAGTCTTATTAGGCCCATTAGGCGGCTTAAGCGGATTCACACTGTGGCTTGCCGGTGGATGCTTACTGGCATTCATTTCTGCATTCTCACCTTGGTTCCTGCATTCATCCATGGAAAAGATTGTTGAAACTGATGAATTAGGTTTCGGTCACTTCGGTGGCTTCGGCTATTGGGTAGCAGCTCAGTGCGGTAAGTTATTCAAGGGCAGCAAGTCAACAGAAGAACTGAACTTCCCTCAGCGTTTAACATTCTTACGTGACACCACTGTTTCAATCGGTATCACAATGGTAGTATTCTTCCTCGTTGTAACAGCAGTAGCTGTTGGCAAGGGAATCCTGAAGGAAGATCCAGCTCAGTTCGCTAACTTAGCAGAACTGATGGGCGCTGGCGACACAAAGACTCACTGGGCTGTATGGGCTATCAAGAGAGGCTTAAACTTCGCAGGTGCTGTATACATCATTCTGTCTGGTGTACGTCTGATCGTTGGTGAACTCGTTCCTGCATTCAAGGGTATTGCTGAAAAGCTCGTTCCAGGTGCTGTACCTGCAATCGACTGCCCAGTTGTATTCCCATATGCTCCTAACGCAGTTCTGATCGGCTTCTTAGTATCATTCTTAGGCGGCGTTGTTGGTCTGATCGTCCTGATCGCATTAAACAATGCAGGTATCGGCTTAGCACTGATTCTGCCAGGTGTTGTTCCTCACTTCTTCTGCGGAGCTTCTGCTGGTGTATTCGGTAACGCTGAAGGCGGTCTTAAGGGTTGCATTCTCGGCTCATTCGTACATGGCTTGATCATTACATTCTTACCAGCATTATGTATGCCGGTATTCGATGCATTAGACAAGGGTTCAACATTCTCAGATGCTGACTTCTCATGGATGGCATTAGTGTTCGGTAATCTGGCAAAGGTAGTTAAGGGCATTCCATTACTGATCATCTGCGTCGTTGTCTTCGCATTACCAATGGTCTTAAGCGGTTTCAAGAACGGCCAGGAAAAGTAATTAATTAAAAAACAAATAGAATTTGCTTTACACAAGGAGGTGCAGTTGTTATGGCAAAAATTCGTAAAATCATGTGCTGCTGCGGTTCAGGTTTAGGCAGCTCTCTGATGGTTCAGATGAACATCGAGAAGGCTCTGAAGAACCTTGGAATCGAGGGCGTGGAGGTTGATCATACTTCTCTGTCAGAGATCAGTGTCAGATCAGCAGACTTATTCGTCGTCGGAAAGGACATTGCTCCTCGGATTAAGGACTATCCGCGTGTAGTTGTTTTAAACAAGATCATGTCAATGAAAGAACTCACGGAGAAACTTGAACAGGCATTTGCTATTGAAGGCGACGAAATTCACATTGCCCGGTAGTATCATTTTATGAAAAAAGAAGGGTATGAATCTGATTCATATCCTTTTTTGTTGTTCTGTACTGATTGCGAAAACCCCGAATAATAGATACAATAATAATGTTGATGCAATATCAGATTGCAGGGAGTGTTTGTATGAATGAGAAAAACTTTTTTGACCTGGTAGAGAAGCATGATGGTTTTGAATTTGTAATAGCCTATGCGGACAAGGTCGTATATATTGGCGGAAAGGGCAATCAGTGCTGGTATTTCATGGATAGGGGTGTCTATGATGAGTACTATGTTGCTGATCTGGTTGAAGGCAAGTGGACTGA
>CAMOMM010000092.1 GCA_946619805.1 uncultured Bacillota bacterium
GATAAATACCTTCGCAAATTTCTGTACATGCATTAAAATGTGGATAAATATACACCGGCCGAAGCTGCTGCATTTCCAGGGCATGGTAAACGGACTGATGACAATTTCTTGCCACAGCAATCTCCCCACCGTTTCTGCAGCAGGCAGCGATGGCAGCCAGCAATCCGCCGCTGCTGCCATTGACCATAAAATAAGTTTCTTCCGAGTGATAAAGATGCGCAGCTCTTTCCTGGGCATCTCTGAGGATTCCCTGCGGATCATGAAGGTTATCAAAACCATCGATCTCCGTGATATCCATGGCAATCACATTTTGCAGCTGTTCTGCCCCAAGACGACGTTTATGGCCGGGCATATGAAAAGGATATGAATCTCCCCTGCCATAAGCCTCAAGCAGCTCAAGCAGTGTTTTTGTGTTTTCTGCCATAGGATCAGACTGTTTCATCCAGCCAGCTGCTGCAAACAGCTTCTGTTTCAGCAGGTTCATCCATATGCGGAAGCCTGCCGCCGCCGCTTACAACCCTGATCTGGGCAGAAGGCAGATAGGCCCTGTAGTCTTCAGCTGTTTTTTCAAAAGAAGGATCTTCAGATCCGCCAACAAACAGATACCTATGCGGTTCATCTTTAAGTGCATGAAGTACATTCAGGGAAGTCATCTGCCCGATACGTCCGGCATATGCAAAACGTCCGTCTGCCCCACCCAGATGAGCAGCCTCACTGTAAGCAGGCAGGTCATTTTTTGAAATCGCCTGGCGTTTACGGATCATGACCCTTGACTGCATGATCTGATAAACCAATGTACCAACAAGAGGCACCATGATCAGTCTCATGGCAAAACGCTGCATCCTCGGCGGAAGTTTGGATGTTCTTTCCATCGACGGCGGCTCTATAAAGATCATACGACCGACCTGATCCTGGTGGCCGACAGAGGCCAGCACCGCCGCATCTGCCGAACTGCCGCTGGTAATAATTGCAGCCTTTTCTCCGATAACATCCTTGATAAAACTGCGAATAGCATGAACATACATATATCCGGTATAAATGGTTTTAGACTTATCCGAACGGCCGAATCCCGGAAGATCTATCGTATACACCTTATGGGATTCTCTCAGAATCTCCTCAAACTTATGCCACTCATAACCTGAGGCACCTTCTGCCTGGTCATGAACCAACAGTACCGGAGACCCGCTCCCGCGTTCCGTATAAAAAATATCACCAAACTGCCATTTATAAATATGAGCATCAGCTACCTCAAGGTTATTTCCTGATGTATTGATGTGAAAGACCAGTTTTTCAACAGCATATAAAAATCCCGCAGCAGCTGTCGCGATCAGACCTGCTTTGATAAATTTTTTCTTATTCATAGAGCTAAACCTCCTTTTACCCATTTTACCGCAGAATGCATAGAAAAAACAGATAGTATTTTTTTCGATTATGGTGTACAATAATAATCCAAGACGGCAGCGGATGTAATATGTATTATAGTGTCGTTTATATTCTACAATAATAATGATGTGTCGTTTGTTAAGTCAAGCTAACATTTTGAAAGGATCAGTTATGAAAAATAAAATTGCAGATCTGCTTTCCCAGCAGATATCGGAACTTAATAAAGAAGAGATTTTACCTTTACTGGAGATACCACCGAAATCTGACATGGGTGATTTTGCCTTTCCATGTTTCAGACTGGCCAAAATCTATCATAAGGCGCCGCCAATGATCGCACAGGATCTGGTCAATGCCATCGGTCAGCAGCCATTCTTAAGCGAAGTGAAGGCTGTCGGTGGTTTCCTGAATTTTTATGTCAATAAAGAGCAGTTTGCTCATCAGATCATTGAAAAATTCATGACTGATGATAACTATGGCGGATCAGCAGAAGGTGACGGCAAAACCGTATGTATCGACTATTCATCTCCGAACGTCGCTAAAAACTTCCATGTTGGCCATCTGAGAACCACGATCATCGGCAACTCTCTCTATAAGATTTACTCAAAGCTGGGCTATCATGTAGAGCGTATCAATCATCTGGGCGACTGGGGTACACAGTTCGGCAAACTGATCGTTGCTTACAAAAAATGGGGAAGCAAGGAAGCAGTCGAAGAAAAGGGTATCCAGGAGCTTATGGATATTTATGTAAAATTCCATGAAGAGGCTGAAAAGGATGATTCCCTTAACGATGAGGCCAGAGCATGGTTTGCCAGAATGGAACAGGGAAATGAAGAAGCCCTTGAAATCTGGGAGTGGTTTAAGGATATCAGTCTTCAGGAGTTTATCCGTGTCTATAAGATCCTCGGCATGTCATTTGACCATTATACCGGCGAGAGCTTCTATCGTGATAAAACTGAAAATGTCGTTAAAGTGCTTACGGATAAAGGCCTCCTGGTTGAAAGTGAAGGCGCTCTTGTGGTCAGACTGGATGATTATGATATGCCGCCATGTATTGTCGCGAAGAAAGATGGAAGCTCCATTTATGCAACCAGAGATCTTGCTGCCATCCTTTACAGAAAAGCAACCTATGATTTCGACCGCTGCCTCTATGTTACAGGCCTTGAACAGAAGCTCCACTTTGCCCAGGTCTTTAAAGTCATTGAACTGATGGGTAATGATTATGCAAATAATCTGATTCATATTCCATATGGCCTTGTCAGCCTTAAAGACGGTAAGATTTCCTCCAGAAAAGGTAATGTCATCTTTGCTGAGGATATCCTTAAGGAATCTATCAATAAAACCTTAAGCATTATCAACGAAAAGAATCCAGATATCCCGGATAAGGAAGAAACCGCCCGCCGTATCGGTATCGGTGCTATCATCTTCAATGATCTCTATAATCAGCGTATTAAAGATGTTATCTTCGACTGGGATAAACTGCTGAACTTCGATGGTGAAACTGGTCCCTATGTCCAGTACACTTATGCCCGCGCTTCAAGTGTTCTTCGTAAAACAGGTGATCTGCCCTATCAGTTCAACTATGATCTTCTCACAGATGATGCTTCAATGGATCTCCTTAAGGAAATTGACCGCTATCCATCCGTTGTTAAGGAAGCTGCAGACCGCTATGAGCCCTTCCTCATTGCCCGTTACAGCATGGATCTGTCTCATGCATTTAACAGATTTTACCGTGAATGCCAGATCAATGTGGATGATGAGCAGCTTCGTACATCCCGTGTAGGACTTGTTAAGATCACCAGAGAACTGATCAGAGACTCTCTGGGACTCTTAGGTATCGAATGTCCTGAGCAGATGTAAAGAAAACAAAAAAATCAAAGCGATTGTAACCGGAATGTTTCACGTGAAACATTCCGGTTCTTTTATTTACTGATGTTTCACGTGAAACATCCATTCTACAGACAAATTCTTTATATCAAATGTTTCACGTGAAACATTAAATATAAGTAGATAATCAAGGCATTAAATGATATAATAGAAACTAGCCTATTCAAAAATCATTAAATTGGAGTTGGTTTATAATCATGGGTAAGATTATAGCAATAACAAATCAAAAAGGCGGGGTTGGCAAGACAACAACCGCTATTAATTTATCAGCATGCCTTGCTGAAAAGAAAAAGAAAGTATTGACCATTGATATCGATCCCCAGGGGAATACCAGCAGTGGACTTGGCATTGATAAAAATAATATCGAAAACACGATCTACGAATTGCTGATAGGAAAAGCTGATATTAAAGACTGTATATATCCAAGTGCGATGCGAAAACTAAGCATCATTCCTTCTAACATCAACTTGTCAGGCGCTGAGATTGAGCTGATCAATATGAAGAAAAAGGAATATCTTCTTAGAGACCGTATTGAGAAAATTAAGGGAAAATACGATTACATCATTATCGACTGTCCGCCATCCCTTAGTCTTCTTACGATCAACGCAATGACGGCGGCAGATTCAGTAATCGTGCCAATTCAGTCAGAATATTATGCACTTGAAGGATTGTCCCAGCTGATTCATACGATCGATCTGATCAAGGAAAGATTGAATCCTGATCTGTATATACAGGGTGTTGTCTTCACTATGTATGATGCCAGAACAAATCTGTCTGTACAGGTCGTTGATAATGTCAGGGAGAACCTGGATATTCATATCTATAACACGATCATTCCAAGAAATGTTCGTCTGGCAGAAGCCCCCAGTTATAGTATGCCGATCATTTTGTACGATGCAAGATCATCCGGTGCCTATGCCTATCGAAAACTTGCAATTGAAGTAATAAAAGAAAAGAGATGATGAAATGCCGCCTAAGAAAAAAACTGGATTAGGAAAAGGTCTCGATGCCTTAATCGCACCATCCAATAACAATAAATCTTCGGAACCAGTGAAAACACCGGCGAAAACAGCCTCAAAGGAACCCGCAGAGAAGGTTAAGGTCGTGGAAAAGATCGTAGAGGTTCCGGTGGAAGTTGAAAAGGTCGTTGAAGTGCCGGTGGAAGTTGAGAAGATCGTAGAAGTACCGGTGGAAGTGAAGGCTGAAACAATGCTGGATATCGATGAAGTAGAACCTAACCGGGTTCAGCCAAGAACCAGCTTTGACGACGATGCACTTCAGGAGCTGGCGGATTCTATTAAAAGCCATGGTATCATACAGCCAATCATCGTTGTAAAAAAGGATAATTACTATGAAATCATTGCCGGTGAACGCCGTTGGCGAGCTGCAAGAATTGCAGGCCTGAAGGAAGTTCCGGTTATCATCAAGGATTACAGCGGACCTGAAGCATTGGAAGTTGCTTTGATAGAAAATATACAGAGGGAAGACCTTAATCCCATTGAAGAAGCTCAGGCTTATCAGCGTTTGATCGATGAATATGGTTTAAAGCAGGAAGAAGCAGCTGACAGAGTTTCCAAAAGCCGTACGGCAGTAACTAATTTCCTTCGTCTTTTGAAGTTAGACGAACGTGTACGCCAGATGATCATCGATGGAATGATATCCGCCGGTCATGGCCGAAGTCTTCTCTCGCTGCCTGAAGGTGAAATCCAGTATAATGTCGCCA
>CAMOMM010000093.1 GCA_946619805.1 uncultured Bacillota bacterium
CGTCTACAACGTAACCGTGTGATAAGACAGCCTTATAAGGAGCAACACCGTCATGAGTAGCAACGCCTACTGATAATGAAGAGTTGAACCAGCCTCTGTACTGGTCGCTGCCTTCCAGATACAGATCGCATGGGTATGGCAATCCTCTTCTGGCAAAGGTATTGTGTGATGAACCTGAGTCAAACCAGACGTCCATGATGTCGGTTTCCTTGGTGAACTTGCCGTTAGGTGAACCAGGGTTGGTATATCCCTCAGGCAGTAAGTCCTTGGCTTCCCTTTCAAACCAGACATTGGAGCCAAACTCTTCAAACAGCTGAGCTACATGCTCAAATACTTCTTCTTCGATGATCGGCTTTCCTGCTTCATCATAGAAGATTGGGATTGGTACGCCCCAGACTCTCTGACGGGAAATGCACCAGTCCTTGCGGTCCTTGATCATGTTATAGATACGGGTGTGCCCCCATTCATTATGCCAGGTGGTATCATCAACAGCCTTTAACAGCTGATCCTTGATCTTTTCAATTGAAGCGAACCACTGGGTAGTGGCACGGAAGATGACAGGCTTCTTCATTCTTTCATCATGAGGATAGCTGTGGGTGATCCATTCCATCTTCAGCAGATGTCCGATCTCTTCCAGCTTGACGACGATGGTCTTGTTGGCATCAAAGACAAACTGTCCAACCAGCCAGTCACCGGCCTCAGCAGTCATGCAGCCTCTTTCATCAACCGGGCAGAATGCCGGAAGTCCATATCTGGTAGTAGTCATGAAGTCATCCAGACCATGACCGCCAGCGGTATGAACACATCCGGTACCGTCTTCATCAGTAACGTAATCAGCGTTGCATACCAGAGTTTCTCTTTCTTCAGGATACAGAACATGCTTGCATGTTACATATTCCAGATCCTTACCTTTGTAAGTTCTGATTATTTCGTAGTTTTCAATGCCGAATTTCTGCATTAGAGTAACTACCAGGCTCTTCAGCATGATCAGTTTTCCCTTTTCACAGGCTACTACGGCATATTCAAACTGCGGATGCAGCGTGATGGCGGTATTGCCAGGTAAGGTCCAAGGAGTGGTTGTCCAGATGACAAACTTCTCATCCCCATCAAGCACACCCTTGCCATCCTTTACGTCAAAGGTAACAAAGACAGTCGGGTCTTTCTTGTCATGGTATTCGATTTCACTGTCAGCGACAGCGCTTTCTCTTTCCGGTGACCAGTAGATCGGCTTCATGCCCTGGAAGATCAGGCCCTTGAGAGCCATCTTTCCGAAGGTTCTGATCTGGTCAGCTTCAAAAGTCTTCTGTAAGGTAATGTATGGATGATCAAAATCGGCAACAGTTCCCAGTCTTTTTTCCGTAGTCTTCTGGATCTCGATCTGCTTTAAGGCATATTCCTCGCACTTGGCGCGGAAGTCAGCCGTGCTCATCTTCTTGCGGTCATAGCCCAGCTTCGGCATGGCATTTTCGATTGGCAAACCGTGAGTATCCCAGCCCGGATAGAAGTTGATCTGATGGCCTGACATGTGCTGTGACTTGACCACGAAGTCCTTCAGGCATCTGTTCATGGCTGTTCCCATGTGCAGGTTGCCGTTGGCATATGGCGGTCCATCATGCAGCACGTAAAGAGGAATGCCTTCATGTGCCTTTACCATCTTGTCATAAAGTCTCATCTGTTCCCATTTCTGCTGTATGCCCGGTTCCTTTTTCGGCAGATTGCCACGCATTTCAAATGCGGTATTAGGCATGTGCAGTGTGTCTTTGTAGTCCATAAAATTACCCTCCTAAAACAAATAAAGACGTCCAGCTAAGGACGTCTGTAAACGCGGTACCACCTTAGTTCATATGACTCTGATCATATGCACCTCAATTCCTTAACGCGGATAAACGTTATTGCCTACATATCGGCAATACAGCTCCAAAGTGATATCTTATTAAACATTTGACTGATTTTCACCAACCATCAGTTCTCTGCATTTCCCTGTTTAACAGCCTGTCTTTTTCTCAGCTTTTTACAGATTGATATCGAAATCAAGCATTCTTTCGGAAAGCTTCGGCTCTTCCGGCAGATCGGATTTCTCCAGATTCTTAAGATACTCCTGCATCTTCAGCTTAAGATCTCGCCTGATTTCCATTACTTCAGTCTTATACTGTTCAGTTTCCCTGATCAGCTCCTGGGCTTTGACCATTGCCTCATTGACAATGTCGTCAGCGTTGTTCTGAGCAGTTTCAATGACTGAATTGGCCTCTCTCAAGGCCATCCTGCCGACATCGTCAACAGCCTTCTCCCTCATCGTCAGTTCATTGGCTATCTGCTGATAGCGGCTTCTGATCTGATTGAACTGATTTGAGACAGTTTCGATCTGTTTCTGATAAGTCAGGATCTTCTGAGTAAGAGCGTTTATCCTGGCAGTAAGGCGGTCGATCTCAACATCGACCTGATCAGTGTCATAGCCATTCTCTACGATATCAAATTTCTGATAATCACTCATGGGTAACACCTCCTTATATAAACTGCTTCGCTCTTATTACCAGGTTTCCGCTGCGAGTTTCGGCAACGGTTTCCCCTATAAGAAACCTCCCGGTTCCGCGAACCGAAAGCACATCACTATTATTGCATAGATGGTCGCAATCTTCAATAGTCTGATAGTTAACTGAAATCATTGATCCGCGGATCATTTTCTGGCATTTTTCACGTGATTTATGGATCATTGCCGACAGTATTCTGTCCAGTCTCATGCTTGAAACCGTGATCTGGAATTCCCTGAACTTAAACTGCTGTTCAGGGAAGTAATCAAGTTGTTGAAACTGTACCCTGGCCCTTCTGATCTGAGTCAGATTGTTGACAATGTAGCTGGCCATGTTGATGTCACAATACAGATATATCGCATCATCTTCCACCCACATGTCACCGAACTGCTTCTCATCGATCCCCAATGAATATACGGCTCCAAGTACGTCTCTGTGGGTAATACTGTTATACGCTGGATTAAAAGGAGCCTTCAGACAGGTTATGTAATCATGAGGATCTATTTCATCACCAATGATTAAGAACTTGCTGAAGGCTTTATCATATCCCCCATATAACATGTATTCCACTTCATTTCCCAGATATCTGGTTACAATATTACAGACATCTAAGCCAACAAAACCGTATACAGATGGTATACCGTTTCGTTTGTATCTTCTGACTCCTTCATCCAGAGTCTTGATCAATAACTCATATCCCTGAAAATGCTGAAATACGTTATTATTCACTATTCTTCAGATTCTGCTTCCGGACCGCCTACCATGCCGTCAACAGTAACACTTCTCGGTGTGCACAGATATACATCTGTTCCGACCTTCTGGATCTTACCATCAATTGCATATACAGCGCCCCATAATACGTCGATTAAACGCTGGCGAATCTCATTCTGTAAACGGTGAATATTTACAACACAAGCTTTCTGAACCTTGAGATATTTAACGATCTCAGTAGCGTCATTATAAGAACGTGGTTCGAAGATCATCATTTTGGCATCAGTCTTCAGAATGTTCTTCTGAGCTGGCTGCTCATAATCAGAAGTAGCTGCAACTTCTTCAACTTCTTCTTCATCGATTTCTTCTTCTGTTGTTACTAAATCCTTTAAACCCTGTACAAATTTATTCATAATATGAAGCCCTCCATACTCTTAATATCTTAACATAAAAAGCCTGTTTATAAAAGCGTTTTCATTCATACTCTTTACTGATGTCAGACAGGAATTCCTTCATCGGTTTTACCTTGCCTTCTCTGTAATCAGAAAGTCCCTTTTCGATTTCCCTGTTTACTTCTTCTGCTGTCATATTGGTTATGTCGTTTGGCTTTTCAGCAGGTAAGACAACATGAAAAGGGACATATTTCTTCATAATTCAATCTCCCTTAACCTCATGATAATCATATCATACTTGAACATCTACAATGACCATATGACGTTGTGATGTAAAAATCTAATCAACAAACAGTTTCTTTGAATGAAGCTTTACGCCCTGATATAACAGGATACCAAGCAGACCGCAGGATATTACTTCTAATCCACACTAAAGACCGGCTTTCACCGGTCTATTCAAACACTTTTCGGATTTCGTCTCCAATACACTTTGGCATTTCTATTTAGTGTGTCCACTATATATGGTCAACACCCTATTTACTTACACTATAAGTATAAGCATATTTGCAGTCACTAGCTTCTTTATCCCAAGCCCATTCGAAATTGTCTTCAAAACCAAAAGTAAATTTGGCATTCTTGAAATCTTTTACTAATTCGTCTGGAATTGAAGCATAAATAAGGTAATTCATCTTGACTAAAGGTTTTGCTCTAAATGTAGGTTGTGCACCTTCATCGCAAAGGAAAACATCAAGATTATACTCATATTTATCATTAATCAGAACTTTGCCAATAATATTTTTTGGTTCAATTTCACTACCAGCAATATTCTTCAATGTACACTTAATGAAAATATAATCTTCACCGGATTTTGATGATAGTCCTGAAGTTACAGTAATTCCACTGTCCTTAGATACAAATTTGTACTCATCTTCAAGACTGCTTCCTTCTACTGTGATCTCGACAAAATCTGTACTGATAACGTCATTGTTTTTCAAAGCAACCAATTCTGTTTTTCCAGTATTATCTGACCCGTTTACAGGGTTAGATGGTGTTTGGTTATTGTTTGGATCAGTTCCTGAATTACTGGAACATCCTACCATGAGCAATAAACCCAACAATACAACTAATAATTTTTTCATTTTTCCTCCTTCATAAATTTATGTAATAAGGTTATAAAATCTTACACATACTTACTTAAACACTTTCAGACAATACTGATGTTTAGTTAACTTTATATAATGCCCCACATCTTCAAGATTGTCTTCATATCCAAAAACAACACTGCACTTTTCGAGTTGATTAGCAAGTTCATCAGGAATCTCTGCCACAAAATACAAATCAGCACTCTC
>CAMOMM010000094.1 GCA_946619805.1 uncultured Bacillota bacterium
TGAAAAGTTCTCTGAAGACGGCAATGCTTCCAACGGCGGCAGATTCGGTTATCTCGATGCTGAAACAACCGGAATCGACAAGACTTTCCTGGATACTTCCCTCGCCCTTGAAGAAGGACAGGTCAGTGAATGGGTCAAGTCAGATGAATTCGGCTACTTCCTGATCAAGTGTGATTCCACCAAGGTTGAAGACTTCAAGGAAGAAACAGACTTCATCAGTGCCATCATGAATGAAAATGAAGGCTTAAGCAACAAGATCCTATGGGAAACCGCTCAGAAGCTCAATGTCAAGTTCGGCAGCGATGAGATCGAAGCCATCGTCAAGAAGAACCTGAAAGTTGAAGATAAGGAGAGTGAGTAACATGAAGAAGTTCATTAAGATCGTTATTATCGCCTTAAGCTTATGTACCGTTCTCGCCGGATGCAAGGATGCAACCGCTACTGTTTCAAACCCTAACGAATTAATCGTTCAGATCGGCAAGGACAAGGTCACCAAGAAGGACCTTTATGACAGAATGGTCAAGGATGATGCTGCCAACACCATCATCTCCAAGGCCATGGAAATCATTGCCAATGCTGAAATCGAAGATTCTGAAGAAATTACCAAGAAAGCTCAGGAACTGTTTGACAGCTACAAGGCACAGTTGGAATCTCAGGGCGAATTCGAAGAAGTCCTGAAGAATCTGGGCTATGAAAGCGTTGATGACTTCATGAAGTTCTGTGTAACCAGAACCAAGTCAGACAAGCTTGTTGAAAAATACATCGATGAAAAATGGGATGACATTTTCCGGGAATACCTGCCTTTAAAGGCTAGGATGATCTTCATTGATTCTACTGACATCGGAAATGATGCAGCCAGAGAAAAGGCCAATGAAGCCATTGTCAAGATCAAGGCCGGTGAGGATTTTGCCGCTGTAGCTGCTGAATTCGGCAGCAAGGAAGATCTGGCCAAGGAACAGCTCTATACCCGCAACAGTACTTCACTGGATTACAATGTACTTGCCTATCTGGCAACAGTACAGAATCCGACATTATCCGACGCAATCGTCAACAAGAACGCCAACGGTTACTATGTAGTTCAGACTACCGTTACCAACCAGGCACAGCTCAAGGATGATTTCGTAGCTTATCTGAAGACTGTTTCCAGCTTCATGGACAGATCAAACGGCTATTTCTTCACAAAGCATAACTTCAAGCTTTATGACATTGATGCCTACAACTACATCAAGGCCAACTATCCATCATATCTGGGTACGGAAAATTAGGATGTGAAAACATCCTTTTTTTATGTTTAAATTAATATATGATTTATATATCCATTATTATAGTCATCATTATAATTCTGTATCTTAGCAATGCCATTCTGACGGTGAGCAGTCATGCTATCACCAGTTCAAAACTGACTCAGCCCCTCAGAATAGCCCATATCTCGG
Source organism: uncultured Bacillota bacterium (assembly GCA_946619805.1). Classification (GTDB taxonomy): domain Bacteria; phylum Bacillota_I; class Bacilli_A; order Erysipelotrichales; family Erysipelotrichaceae; genus RUG521. The sequence continues at coordinate 1,434 of CAMOMM010000094.1, forward strand.
ATTTTCATAATACCCGCATCAGAATACTGATCAACTCGATCCTGAAGCAATTGAAAAACAGCAGACCCGATATGATCTGCATCACCGGCGATCTGGTTGATTCCCGCCGCACCGATATTGCCCAGGCCGTGGAATTCGTCAGAAAACTGGCTGAAATTGCCCCGGTCTACTATGTTACCGGCAATCACGAGATAAGATCATCCAGGCATGACGAAATCTTACAGGCCCTTCACCGCTCCCCAATGACTGTCATTGAGGATGAGGCATATCAGGTAAACGGGGTAAATCTGATCGGACTAAATGACTTCTATGGCATTCCCTACGCCAAACGCAGCGAACTGTTTACCCGAAAGTATCAGGCATTGAAAAAAGACGGCATGTTCAACATAGTTCTGTTCCACCGTCCTGAAATGCTGGAAGTCTACAGTGAAAACGGCGCTGATCTTGTCTTAAGCGGACATGCCCATGGCGGACAGATGCGCTTTCCTTTCATCGGTGCCGGTTATGCTCCTGATCAGGGCTTCAGGCCTGCACTGACCCAGGGGATTCATCATAAGGGCAATACAGATCTGATCATATCCCGCGGCATCGGTAATTCGCTGTTCCCTTTCCGTCTGAATAATCAGCCTGAGCTGATCTTCATAGACCTGAAACCGGAAAAACAGGTTGAAGAGTGAACTGTCGGGAAATTATAATTAAGATAAACATGGAGGATAAGAAAATGTGTATATTCTGCGATATCATTGAAGGAAAGATCCCTTCAGCCAAAGTATATGAAGATGACCAGTGCCTGGCTATCCTGGACATTTCCCAGGTTACCAGAGGACATACCCTGGTAATGCCTAAGAAGCACTTTGCCAACATTCTGGAATGCGATGAAGTGACCCTTGCTCACCTGATCAAAGTAGTCAGAGATCTGGCTGGTAAGATCGTAAAGAATCTTGGTGCCCGGGGCTGCAACATTCTGGTCAACACCAATGAAGCTGCCGGACAGTCGGTAATGCATCTGCATTTCCACATCATTCCAAGATATGGCAATGATGAAGGTTTGAACATCGAGTTTGACCCTCATCATGAAGCATATGATTTAGCTGAAATAGTTAAAGACATAAACAGAGACAGGTGATCACCTGTCTTCAGTTTCCTTCAGACACCATGTTAATCATGGTGTTTTTTATATATCGCATTAAGGACCGTTGTTTCCTCACCGCCATTATCCGCAAACAGTTCCCTTTCATATTCAATTCCCATGTGGTTGAGACACAGTTCCAGAAAGCACAGGAAGATGCCGATGTCAATGCGGTTATAGTACTGAACCATCTCAATTGGCATGATCCCCCTTTTCCCTTCCTTTCTGTAGCGGAAGACTTCCAGCACATCATGATTACGTATGAGCCAGGGCTGTGTATTGCAGGCACTTGGAGCAAATCTGACAATATCAGTCACACCGTCAATATATTCACCTTCCCAGATCTCTTCGGTACACTTTCGCTTGCTTCTGAACATGTCCTTACGGAATCTGTTTTCATCGGATACCCTGGCAATGGCGATCATGATGATGAAATCCAGTCCATCGTATTGTTTTTCCTCAGTCTTACCGATTCCAAACCACAACGTTCCGATATTGCGTGATACCAGATACAGATCCAGCTGTTCTCCCAGATAACCGATATTCTGCAGATAACTGCCCTTTTTCTCACTGTACAGCAGAATGCAGTATTCCTCTCCTCTTTTACAGGTCGTATTTTCGGCCTTAACGATCCTGATCGCTGTTTTTATCTCATGGCATAAAGGATCAAGCTGACTCCATATCTGCTCGATCTGCTGCAGTTCTTCTGCCCCGATTCGTTCATTTCCGATATCGCGGAACAGATGGAAGGACTTTCGCTTGAATATCATGTCATACAGTTCATTATTCATTTTCATATCCTCATTTAAAAAGCGCTCAGTTATTCCTGAACGCCTTCATTTTCACCGGATGTTTCTTCGTTATTGTTTACTGTTTCCTCGTTGCTGGCAAGAGAAATGTTGCCGCGGAAACTCGTTATTTTCAGCAAACGGTCAATTCCTTCTCTGTCTTCTTCCAGATAGTTGACAACAGTTTCCTGCTCATCCACAACCACTCTTACTCTGTCATTGTTAACAGTCAGAAAACCGTTTTCGGTATGGATGTTAAGATCATAGCCGGTCAGCGAATCATTTATCTTCATTGTGATCTTACCGGTTACTCCCTGCAATGTGGCATTGTTGAACATGTTGTCACTGATCACCATTTCCCCGGAGTTGGTATTGAGATCAAGGGAGCTTACCGTACAGTTTCTGATCGTCATGGCTCCGTTGATGGAGCTTGCCGTTACTTTATTCATTGACACACCGTCGATGGTCAGCCGTCCTTCATAGGTCTTGTTGCTGAGGGAAATATCAGAACCGGCCGGCAGATAAATGGTAATGGTATCGATCCGTCTGGTTGAGGATATAAAGCTGTTGGAAGGAGTTTCCGTTCTCTCAATGATCTTCAGTGTGACTTCATTTTTATTTACCACAAAGCTGTTGGCACTGTCAGTTCTCTGAAAATAGCTTATTTTGATTTTCTGGTCATTTGTCGCTACCACATTGACCTTGTTGTTGATGGTATCAATGCTGATGGTTTTTATTTCATTGGCATCAAGGTCCTGATATACCTCCATGTAGGTTGAGGACATCCGGGCATTTGGCACTATATAGGTATTGTAAAACCACAGGGTACCGAAGATCCCTGCAGCCAGAAGAATGATCATGATCAGTAAAAAGTTATTCTTTCTGAACATTGTTACCACCTGATCTTATTATACCACGACACCCCCTTTTACGCTTGACAATATGATTTCGTATACTATAATTATATATGGTTAGCACTTACACTACTAGAGTGCTAAAGGAGGAATATTCATGATCAAACCATTAAACGATAATGTTCTGGTAAAAAAGGAAGTAATTGAAAACAAGACTGCCAGCGGAATCATTCTCAGCGCCAAGGAAAACACTGACGACAACATCGGTGTGGTAATCGCAGTTGGCGATGGCAAGCTGGTTGACGGAAAGAAAGTACCGCTGACTGTAAAAGTCAGTGATAAGGTCATCTTTGACAAATATGCCGGTAACGAAATTGAATATCAGGGTGAAAAATACCTGCTTATCAGCGAGTCAAAGATATATGCAGTAATAGATTAGGAGGCATTTCATGAGTAAGGAAGTTAAATATTCAAAAGAAGTCAGAGATCTGATGCTGGCCGGTGTTGATACCTTAGCCGATACCGTAAAGGTCACATTAGGTCCAAAGGGACGCAATGTCGTCCTGGAAAAAGCCTACGGTTCACCGCTTATCACCAATGACGGTGTCACCATCGCCAAGGAAATCGAACCGGAAGACAAGTTTGAAAACATGGGTGCCAAGCTGGTATATGAAGTTGCCAGCAAGACCAATGACGTAGCCGGCGACGGCACCACCACTGCGACCCTGCTGGCCCAGGCCATCATGCATAACGGCATTGCCTGCGTTGAAAAAGG
>CAMOMM010000095.1 GCA_946619805.1 uncultured Bacillota bacterium
GAAAAACTGGTAAGCAACGGCGCCATCGTCATTACGGTTGGCGGAGGCGGCATTCCGGTAGTGAAGGCTGACGGCTGGTATGAAGGGGTGGCTGCAGTTATTGACAAGGACAGAGCCAGCTGCCGACTGGCATTGGATCTGCACGCTGACATGCTGGTGATACTAACTGCTGTTGACCGAGTATGTGTCAACTTCAACAAGCCTGATCAGCAGGAACTTTCTGAAATGTCCGTTGAGCAGGCCAGAAAGCTGATTGCCGAAAATCAGTTTGCTCCGGGCAGCATGCTGCCAAAGGTTGAATCTTGCATTACCTATGTAGAGGAAAGCGAAGACGGCCAGGCTCTGATCACCTCACTGCACAAGGCCAAACAGGCCCTCAGAGGGGAGACAGGCACAATAATTCACAGATAAACCTGAAGGTTTCTCGGGGAAAAAATACTATAACAGCAGAAAACTGCTGTTTATACAGAAAGGAAACAATATGCAATTCAAGGATTTTGAATATAAACGTCCTGATTTTGAAACAATTGAAAGACAGCTGGATGAACTGACAGAGAAACTTGCGAAGGCTGACAATAAGGAAGAACTCCTGAAAGCATTCTTTGAGTATGAAAAGATCGAGTCATACATAGCTACCATGTCAACGCTCTGTTCTATCCGTCACTCAATCAATACCAGGGATGAATTCTACCGGCAGGAAACTGACTTCTGGGATGAAAAAGGCCCACAACTGGAAGTATATACAAACAGAGTGGGCAGGATCCTGTATGAATGTCCGTTCAGAGAAGAACTGTATGATGTCATACCTGAAGTTTTCTTCCGCCTGATTGACTGTTCACTGAAATCATTTGATGAGAAGATCGTGCCTCTGCTGCAGCAGGAAAACCGTCTGTCAACGGAATACGGCAAGCTGATCGCTTCCGCTCAGATCGAATTCAGAGGGGAAACATACAATCTGTCCACAATCCGTCCGTTCATGGAATCACTGGATGAAACGACCAGAAAACAAGCCAGCCTGGCTTCCCTGAAATTCTTCAGCGATAATGAAGCCCGGTTTGACCGCATCTATGACGACATGGTCAGGGTAAGAACGGAAATGGCCCATCAGCTTGGTTATGAAACCTTCACTCAGATGGCCTATAACCGCATGTACCGCATTGACTACAACGCTGAAATGGTAGCCAATTACCGCCGTCAGATCCTGGAGGACCTGGTACCGGTAGCCAATAAGCTTTATGAGAGACAGGCTGCCAGACTGGGAAGGGATACCGTGGCTTTCTATAACGAAGGCATGGAATTCGTCGATGGCAATCCAACTCCTAAGGGAACCTACCAGGAACTGATCGAAGTTGCCAGAAAGATGTACCACGAAATGAGCCCGGAAACCGGTGAATTCATTGACACGATGATAAACGGTGAACTCTGGGATCTCAAGAGCAGGGAAGGCAAGGAAATGGGTGGATACTGTACCTCAATTCCTGATTATAAAGTTCCTTTCATCTTTGCCAATTTCAACGGTACCAGCGGTGATGTTGATGTTCTGACTCATGAAGCAGGACATGCCTTCCAGTATTACAGCAGCCGTAACATTCCGGTAATGGATGTTCAGTGGCCGACAATGGAATCAGCAGAGATCCATTCCATGAGCATGGAGTTCAATGCCTGGCCATGGATGGGACTGTTCTTTAAGGAAGATAAAGAGAAATACAAGTTCCGGCATCTTTCCTCAGCAGTTAAATTCCTGCCTTATGGCGTGCTGGTAGACCATTTCCAGCATGAAGTATATGATCATCCGGAATACACACCGCGGCAGAGAAAACAATGCTGGAGAGAACTGGAAAAGCTGTATCTGCCTCATAAGGATTACCGTGAAGCTGATCTTCTGGAAAGGGGAGGCTACTGGTACCGTCAGGGACATATCTTTGAATCGCCGTTCTATTACATCGACTATACTCTGGCACAGGTATGCGCACTTCAGTTCTGGGCCAGAAATCAGCGCCATGACCCTGACAGCTGGAAAGACTATCTGCATTTATGCTCATTAGGCGGAACACTGCCGTTTACCTCACTGGTAAAAGAGGCCGGTCTGATCGTTCCGTTTGAAGACGGATGTGTCAGATCGGTAGTAGAAGAAGTCAAGGCCTATCTTGAAAGCGTCGACGACAGCGAATTACAGAAAGCATAGAAAAACAAGGCGGAAGGCCACACCTTAAAGCTACTCTAAGGTCAGGCATATTCTGCCTTTTTATGTTGATTTTCTCCATTATTTAGGAGAAAATGAACGTGTTATCCGCTCACTGAAGTGCCACAGGTATCAGCAATGAAAAAAAGTGGATATCCGATCATATTTTCATTGACTTTGAATATCTAAAACAATAAAATAGTAAATGGCACTTATAATGTAGCCCCGGAAACTACATTTGTAAGGAGGAAAACACATGCGTCAAACAACGATGCTTAAACCAAAAGAAGTAGAACGTACATGGTATGTTGTCGATGGAGCAGGAAAGACACTCGGACGCTTATCAACCGTAGTGGCTTCAGTCTTAAGAGGCAAGCATAAGCCAACGTACACACCGAATGTTGATTGTGGTGACTTTGTTATCGTAGTCAATGCTGACAAGATTGTCGTAACAGGCAACAAGTTAGATACCAAGAACTATTATCATCATTCACAGTTCCCAGGTGGAATGCGTATCAGAACAATGCGCACCATGAAGGACAAGTACACTGTAGAGTGGGTTGAGAAATCAATTCAGGGTATGTTACCTCACACTAAGTTAGGTGACGTACAGCGCAAGCACTTATTTGTTTATAAGGGAAGCGAACATCCACATGCAGCTCAGAAGCCAGTAGAGCTCAAGGTTGACTAGGAGGAAAAGGTAAATGGCAACTAAGAAGAAAGAAGTAGTTAGATACCAGGGAACCGGTCGCCGTAAGAGTTCTGTAGCCAGAGTTTACTTAACTCCAGGCAAGGGCGACATCACTGTTAACGGCAAGACATTGGATGAATACTTACCATTAGAGACATTAAGAATGGTTGTCAGAGCACCATTGGAAGTTACTGAGACCTTAGGCCAGTATGATGTCAACATCAACGTATACGGCGGCGGTCATGCAGGACAGGCTGGTGCCATGAGACATGGTATTGCAAGAGCCTTATTAGAGGTTGTTGATGACTATCGTCCAAAATTAAAGGCAGCTGGATTCTTAACCAGAGACTCACGTGCTAAAGAACGTAAGAAGTACGGATTAAAGGCAGCAAGAAGAGCTCCTCAGTTCTCAAAGCGTTAATCAGTATTCAAACGAATTTACGAAAAGGTCCGTTTTGGGCCTTTTTTCGTGAGTTTAGGAGAATTTTGATGGCTGTTTTACCTCAGAAAAATATTTTTGCAGATAGCATATAATAAACATGTACTAAACAAAGCTGTCACATGCTATGGAATGAGCAAAAATAGATTAAACTGTAAGAACTTATAGGCGCTTACATTAAGTAATGGTATTGATTAAACGAAATACATCGTTTATGGTACAATTAATTTAATTCGTTGAATATCAATAAAGGGAGACAAATGAAAATGAAAAGATTAATCACTGTTGTTTTTTGTGCATGTATACTACTAGCTTCAGTTGTTACTAGTGGTGGATCAGGATTAATTACCATGACTGGAACAAACTATACATTTTTCTCAGCAGATGGATTAACACAATTGAAGTGGAATCTGGGCTATATCAGAAATATATATTAAGGAGATAAGTACGATGTTTAAAAAAATCTTTCTTATATTTCTTTTACTGGCTTCACTTACATATGGGTGTAATAAAAAAGTCTCTGAGGAAGATTACCTGGGATCTTATGTGGCTGTCATTACTAAAACAGTATTTCCTTCTGCCAATACTGACTCTCAGGCCGGCATGACTGTATCATTGACCACTTCATTTAATGGGCATGAACAGTATATTTACGTCAGGCAATACGACATTCTCGATCAGTTAATTGAATATATTAATAAAATCGATTGGAAAACGCATCTGGCTACATCGGTCTATGATGAGATGATAGCCGAAGGAGCGTTGCCAAACATAGTACTTGGCAATGTTGTAAATGCCATCAAAGCCGATGACATAGATTACATCAATAACGGGGAAAGCTTTTATCGTCTGAAGAATCCCGGGCTGGGAAGCAATAATGTTTTCTTTATGCCTTATTATATTTTTCGCTTTGTCGATTCTGACTCGAAAACTGAGCCATTGTATCTGTCTCCGTTTAATGGTTTGGTCGGTTATCAACAGAACATCTACGTTTTTGACTGCAATGATGAAGTGTTTGATCTTGCAAGAAACGTATACAGAGATTCTTCAGAACTGATCAATTCCAGATTGTTTTACAACAGCCAAGAAGAATTCATAAATCCGGAAAAATATGGTAAACCGGAATGGAAAAACTGGTATTTAAACTACTTCTTTAATACATGCAGCAGTAGCAGCTGCTTCAGACAGTATATGTTGCCTGAATATATTTCTATGAAAGATTTTGCTGAATCTTTAGGTATGAACGGTTTACTTTATGCTGATGAAACACTGCAGGATTTTATTGAGGCTAATTATGGAGCCATCGAGTTAAATCAGTTAGAAGAAACTGAAGATTTTATAATCAAGTGTATTTACGATGGTGGCTTACATATCAGTGACTGTAAGGAATACATTGTCACAGTTAAGAACTAGAGTAAACTCAAAATGGAAACTTGCTGGGTTTTGTGCTTTGCTTGTGAATTATTCGAAAAACAATTTCAAAGAGAAGAAGAAATGCCAAAATATAAAATGATTATCAAATTGTTTTTTGAAAGCGAAATAATATGACGAACACAAGATGGTTGATGACTACATTGACTTCCATGACGATCGAAGGCCTCAGCGCAAAATAAAAGGTATGACTCCTGCTCAATTCTGGTTGTCATACTTT
>CAMOMM010000096.1 GCA_946619805.1 uncultured Bacillota bacterium
GCCATCCTGGTTGTTATTATCTTCCCAGACCTTCTTAATGGAAGCTTCGGTGGTCTCAGGCGTATGAGTATTGGTAATAGTAAAGTTAAATGCTCCTTCTCCGGCCGGAGTAATTTCAGTCACATATTTGGATACCGGATCTTCTGTTACAGTATAAACAATATCCTTGCCGCCGGATTTGGCATCGAGCTCCGTCCAGCTGTAGCTCCAGTTGTTTCCGGCATTCAGCTTGACGCTCTCGCTGACCTCGCCGTCTGCAAGCAGGTTAACAGTGACTTCTGAAGGTCTGATACCGTCCTGGTTGTTGGCATCGTTCCAGACCTTGTTAACGCTCACTTCAGTCTTTTCAGGCGTATGAACGTTTGTAACGTCATATTCGAAAGTACCGTCTTCGGCTTTGTTCAGAGAGATTTCACTCGTATAGTTATCTACGGTAACTTCTGCAACCGTATATTCGATATCTGTGCCCTTTTCCTTCTTGGGCAGGTTCTCCCAGGTATATGTCCAGCTGTTGGATTCATTCAGTTCGACACTTTTGCCGGTTTCCTTCCCGTTCGCCAGCAGATTGATTGTGACAGCATCGGGACGATAACCATCCTGATCAGCTCCGTCATCCCAGATCTTTGTGACCTTTACTTCTGTTTCTTCACTGGAATGAGAGTTGGTCACTTCATATTCAAAGGTACCGTCTTTAATCTTGTTCGGGGAAATGCTGATATCATATTTTTCTACCGGATCTTCCGTCACGGTATAGACAATATCCTTTCCGCCGGATTTCTTGGGCAGTCCGGTCCAGGTATATGTCCAGCTGTTCGCTTCATTCAGGATCATTTCCTGAATCTTCACGCCATCAGCCAGCAGATTGACCTTAACCTTATCAGGCTGATAGCCGTCCTGGTCGCCTGCGTCATCCCAGATCTTCGTTACCTTAACCTGAGTTTGGGCAGGAGTATGCTTGTTCTTCAGAGTGGTAATCGTGCCATTTTTGGTCGTATTGTTCAGAGTGTATCCTGCCGGCAGGTTCTTCTCAGACCAGGTGTATTCGATCTCACTGCCGTTCGAATACTTGGGCAGGTGTTCAACGGAAGCGCTCCAGCCGTTCTCAGCGTTCAGTACTACTTCAGTACCGTTGCTCAGCACAACCGTCAGGTTCTTCGGACGGATACCGTCCTGGTTGTTGTTGTCATCCCATTCCTTTTTGACATCGGCACGGGTTTCTTCTTCCGTGTTTGTAATTGTCACCTTGTTGGTGCCGTTTCCGGTATACTCATTGGTCGCAGCGCCGGTGGCATTCGTTTCTACTATATAATAGGTAAGAGTATAGATGGAACCGTCTTCATCATAATAGTGCTTCGGCAGTTTATCCCATTTATACTTCCAGTTGTTGGCCTTACTCAGTGTCTGTGTATCAACAACAGTGAATTCCTTATTGCCGCCGATGATTTCAGAAACAGACTTTAGTCCGTTCTGGACCTTCCCGACCGAATTGGTGGGGGTATAGGTGATGTCGGTAAAGCCAGCAGCAGCAACAAATCTGATTGTTTTTGTGTTTATAGAGTTCTTTGCCGTACCCGAAATCTGTGTAATTGCCCACCAATCATCAGATATATTCCATGTTACACTGGACTGTGTCGGAACAGTATAATCAAATTGAATGGTACGCGCCTGTGAATTGCTTTGTTGTCCCCGACTGTAAAGAGTCTGACCATTCTGCTGAATGGTTATAGGTGCGTTAAGCTTGTCTTTGTGCAATGTAAGTGTGATTGTATACTTACGTCCCTGAATTAATGTCAGTGTTTCATTAGTAATATCTCGTCTGGGAGAGAAAGTAATGACACAATTTTGGGGTGCTACAGGTGTGGGTGAAGGCGTAGCCGTCGGTTTCGTACTTGTAGTTGGCGTGGGAGTGGGTGTATCAGTCGGTTTTGTGGTGGGCTGACTTGTCGGTGTCGGTCCCTGGAACAGTTCGCGAACCGCGATCAGCTTCACTTCGACACTGTCGGCGGTATGAGACCCGGTCGTGTCGACATAAGTGATCTGATTACCGTTATATTGGGCTTGCCGCCATTTCTTCGTAACCTCAAAGTCAGTATACTGCTTCTTGGTATTATTGAATGTTCCGACATTGCCATGTTCGCCGACATCCTTTTTCGGCCAGTTGTTCGGATCCTCAGAAGACCATATTTTCAGGTCAATTTTGTCCTTATCATGTCCATGAGCTTCAAGCTTGACATAGATCTTCTTTCCATCATAGTTGATCGTATCATCATCGCCCGGTATTTCCTGAATCACATAATAGCGATAAATCCTCTGATCGCCGGCAATTTCACCGTTGTTTATTGTCGTGAAATCAGTGCTGTGAATACCGAAGGAAGGGAATTCAATCTTTTCATCCGCTTTTCCGCTTACGGTCTTGTGATAAGTATTGTTTCCATTCTTGATCTGGAAGGTGTTTGCATCAACCTCATCCATCCGGAAGTTGAACTTCTGGCTGGCAATTTCAGCCGGCAGAGCCGTACCGTCCTGATAGGTAAACTTTTTCGAAATATTGATACCCTTTTCGGCATATGCCTGGTAATGACGGTCATGGAAATAGAAGTGCCATTCAGCGGTGGATGTAAATTCTTTCGCAACAATCCAGCCAGCACCTGCACCGTTTGACTGTTTCACCTTACCATTGGGAACAAGGAACATGCCTGCAGCTGTATCGATTGTAAAAGTACCTGTTAATTTATTGGCGTTGAAAACAATATGGTTGAGAATATACTTGTCAACAGCTTTGTTGTGATTGACATCACCGTCTTTTTCCTTGGTGGAGCTTTCAAGCTGATTAACTACAATATTTCCGTTATTGTCTTTTGCAGTAACCTTGAATTTCTTTACTTCATAATCCCCGGTTTCCGGAATATTAAAGACTACAGTCTGTCCTTCATACTTGATGATTTCCCAACCGTCCTTGTTCATCACATTCTTCAGGTAGGTGCAATCAACATAGATGGTGGCGTCTTTGGCATACCCCTGTTGGGTCAGGTCAATAACTTTGCTGTTGCCATCTGGCCGGCAGGTAGCCTGTTTCTTGTACAGGGCATCTGAAGAGCTCTTGGCATAATTTTTCAGTGAATCAACATATTTATCAATTTCACTCTTCTCACGGGGATATACATTCGTTTTGGGATAATCATTGGAATACATTATATGCTTGTTTTCATGAGGCTTGCCGTGATCTGCCTGATTCTTGTTGATGAATATATCAAATTCAACATTGGTAGCCTGGCCGTTCCAGAATTTTGTACCCTCAACCAGTTCACCAATATAGAAAGGCATTGCGGCGCTGCCACTACCCATGATTTCTATACTCTGGGAGTTGTTATGCTTGAACTGTTTGACGGCAAAGTTCGTCTCAGTATGACCTGTCTGATCATACCTGTCAGCGATCACACCAAACTCCACCCCTGATCCCAGAATCGTTTCCGGGCGAAGGGCTCCATCTGAGAAATCTACAGGCAACCCATTCTGATATGTGGCAGATGCCCCGTTATCATCCGCCAGAGCAACACCAGTAGGTATGATGACATTAAACGCCATCATCACCGCTGCCCAGAATGAGATTATCCTTTCAAATGTCCGTTTCATAATGAAACTCCTCTCGTGGTAGGTATAATCACAGGTTGCCTGAATTATGTCTGATTATTTGTCTTCAGCAGCCACCAGTTCAACAATGGCCTTCCAGATATAATTGCCATTGTCCTTGTCGGTGATGTAGGTATACTCAAGTTCATTGGCTTCCGGAATATCAATGAACTCTTTACCGTTCTTGCTGTACTGCCATCTGACTGTATAATGATCATCTTCATTGAAGTTGATCAGTTCAGTTGTCAAGGTGATATCTACGCCGACATATACAACAAGCAGATCAGTATTATCCAACGGAGAATGAATCACAATCTCCCTTGTGGGAAGCTGTTCCATTTCTTCCGGCTTCTTGGTGGCAATGATGTCAACCAGGCTGATATATCCTTCAACGGTGAAATCATCCGGATTGATAATAGCCGCGCGGTTTGCTCCGTCAATCAGCTGCACCCAAAGTTCTGTCCCGGCGTCCAGGTGACCGATCGGATTTTCATTCTCGCCCAGGCCAGCGTAGATGTTTGCGCCGATATTCATAGCCACATATACCTTGACATAGTCCATGGCCAGCATTTCCTCATCGGTGGGCGGCTGTTTTTCAATATCTGCAATCCTGATGAACTGCTGTGCTTCATCTTCAGTATAGACCTGCGCCCATCCTTCGGCTTCCGCATCCATGATCCAGAGTTCGGATCCGGTTTCAGCATGAGCAATCACATTAGCTTCTTCATCAGTGCTGTCGTAGAGATCAGCGCCGTTCTGATTGAAAATCTGAACCTTACGGTATCCCAGCTCAGCCATCTGTTCATCAGTCAGGCTTTCTTCGGCTGTCTCTTCTTCGGCTGTTTCTTCATTATATATAGTTGCGTCTTCCATGGAGATGAACCGGGAATCCGTTTCTTCGTCTTCGCTGTACAGCTGGCCCCAGGTCTTTTCCTCATTCAGGATGACCCATGCTTCTGCTTCAACGTCCAGATGACCAACCACTTCAGATTCCTTATCTGCTTCAGCGTAGATATCTGCGCCTTCTTCAGCGGTAATCACAACCTTAATGCGGTTCTGGGCAGTTTCCTCAGCTTCTTCGGATTCCTCAGCTTCCTCAGTTTCCTCGGATTCTTCGCCTTCTTCAGCCGTTCCCTCTTCGGTTTCTTCCGCAGATTCTTCTGCTTCTTCTTCGTTCAGTTCCTCGGCAGGTTCTTCAGTCGGTTCCTCAGTGGACTCCTCGGCAGGTTCCTCGGCAGGTTCTTCAGCCGGTTCCTCGGCGGGCTCCTCAGCAGGTTCCTCGGCGGGGTCTT
>CAMOMM010000097.1 GCA_946619805.1 uncultured Bacillota bacterium
TTACTCTCCACAGATACTTCCAGTCTGAGCATCCGTCAACCTTGGCAGCCTGATACAGTGAATCAGGAACACTGTCGAAGAATCCTTTCAGAATGTAGGTATAGAAGATACTTGACATAAATGGAAGGATCAATGCCCAGATCTTGTTATGTAGATTCCATGATACGATCGTACGGTAGTTGGTAATGATGATCATTTCATACGGAACCATCATCAGTGACAGCAGCATTGAGAAGATGACTTCTCTGCCCGGGAATCTCAGTCTGGAGAATGCATAAGCAGCCAGAATGGTTGTGAATGAGCAGGTTACGATACATCCCAGTAATGCCAGTAATGAGTTAACGAAGTATCTGGCGAATGGAGCTGTCTGGAAAGCATAAACGAAGTTTTCAAAGTTCAGCGGATTCTGAGGGAACAGTGTAGGCGGCATCAGGTTAACTTCAACCTGTGACTTGAATGCACCGGTGATCATCCAGTAGAACGGGAAGATCATTACTATTGCACCGAGAATCAGAACAATGTACATTATGATGCGGCCAACGGAGATAGGTTCCTTATTTGTTTGCATCTCTGTGTCTCTTGACTTGTTTGCCATCTTCACCTCTCTCCTTTCTAGCCCATGCCTGTACGGCACGCTGCAGCATTGTGAATACGAATACTGTGATCAGCAGCATTACGGCAGCTGCTGATGCCAGGCCGTATTTCGGCGGCGTCAGTACTCTGAATTCATAGTAGATGTAGTAAACGACTGTGAACAGGTTGTATGCAACACCCGGACCTGAGAACAGTGGGAACAGTTCGTGATACATCTTGAATGTGTTGATTGAGTTAATGATGATTACCAGCATGATGGTAGGAGCCAGCAGAGGTACGGTAATTCTGAAGAATATACGTAATGTCTTGGCACCGTCTACCTTGGCTGCTGTGTAATACAGCGGGTCAATGTTCTGCAGACCTGACAGCAGCAGGATGATCGTATTCGGCAAGATTGACCAGATACCGAATACAACTACTGCCATGAAGTTGCCGGATGACTGACCCAGCCAGTTGACAGGTTCAAGTCCGACCAGACCGAGTATGTAGTTTAAGATACCGATCTTGTCATTGAACATGAATCTCCAGGCAAGACCTACGGCCAGTGATGAAGTTACCATTGGCAGGAAGTATGCTGTCTGGAAGAAAGCCTGGAACTTGATCTTCTGGTTAAGCAGGTTAGCCAGAACAACAGCGATTGCTGTAGAGATAGGCACTACGCACAGTACATATTTGAATGTATTGCCCAGAGCCTGTCTGAAGTATGGGTCTGCGAAGACCTTTTCATAGTTTTCCAGACCAACGCCTGTATAGGCACCAGTCAGGTATTTATATCCTTCCAGGAAGGACATTCTTATAACGTTGACAATCGGATAAAGAGTGAAAACCGCAACAGAAATAATAAATGGCAGTAAGTAAAGTAGTGGCTTTATTTTCTCAAAGAATGGTTTCTTGATCATAAGTAGCGCTCACCACTTTCGTAGTCAAAGACGAATACTCCTGTTTTCTTGAAGCCGATGCCAACTTCCTGGCCTCTTTCGAAGTCCAGGCTGCTGTCGAAGTAACCACGTACTTCCTTGCCGGCCAGATCGAATGCTGTGATCTTTTCCTTACCCATTACAGAAGTCATGATGGCCTTTGCCTTCAGTGCACTTTCAGGTCTGTATAATACGCTTTCAGCTCTGAATGACAGCCATACTTTCTTGCCTTCATGTCCTTCAACTCTGATGCCGCTGTCTGATCCGTCAGCCAGCAGGACCTTGCCATCCTTGACTGTAGCTTCAACCTTGTTGATTGGAGGGTTGCCTAAGAAGTCAGCAACGAAGCAGTTAGCCGGCTGGTCATACAGATTCTGAGGCTTGTCATACTGCTGTAATACACCGAGTTTCATTAAGATGATGTGGTCGGAAATACTCATTGCTTCTTCCTGGTCATGGGTTACGAAGATAGTTGTAACACCGGTCTCAAGCTGAATACGGCGGATTTCTTCTCTCATCTCAATACGGAGTCTGGCGTCGAGGTTAGATAACGGTTCGTCAAGTAACAGTAATCTTGGTTCCTTGACCAGGGCTCTGGCGATGGCAACACGCTGCTGCTGACCGCCTGACAGCTGACCAGGCTTACGGTTAAGCATGGTGTCGACATGTACCAGTTCAGCCATCTTCTTGGCTCTCTCGATTCTCTCTGCCTTTGGAACTTTCTTGATTTCCAGTGGGAAACAGATGTTTTCCAGTACCGTCATATGCGGATACAGTGCATAGTTCTGGAATACCAGACCGATACCTCTCTTTTCTGATGATACAAATGTTACATCATCATCATCAAAATAAATCTTACCTTCGGTTGGATAGAGAATTCCAGAAAGCATGTTCAGCATTGTACTCTTACCACAGCCTGAAGGTCCAAGCAGAGTTACGAGTTCTCCGGATTCAATAACAGCGGAGAAGTGGTCAACAGCTGTATTATCCCGGAATCTTTTAACAATGTTCTCTAATCTGATTTTCATAAATTATTCTCCCTTAAACATTTCTGTTTATGATTTCCTCAATTACTTTTCCATCAGTATCCTTCATTTCAAGTCCCAGCATTGCCGCCATTGTCGGCGCTTCGTTAACCATGCTGCTTCTTTCAACAACAACTCCCTGTTTTACATCAGGTCCGCAGGCAATGAATGTTGTTGTTTCATCACACCATGGCAGATGTCCGTGACTGGCAACTGATGAATGCCAGCCGGCAGGCAGATATTTTTCAAAGGCATCCCTGCCCTCCAGTGTACTGGAGAAGGCCATTGGTTCCCTGCCTTCAATAACAAAGTCCAGCGGACCAACCAGTCCGAACTGTTCTTCAGCCTCTTCCTTGGTAAACAGATATCCGATATTGTATTTTGGATCATCTCTGAGGGATTTCAGGAATTCATATACTTTTTCCCTCATAGCCTTATCTTCAGGATCCTTCAGCTGGATCCATGCTGACATTGAGACGGAATGACAGTAGGCATCCCAGTCTGTCAGCTTGCCGTTTTCATCGGTTCTGATGAATCCGGCGTTTTTCAGCAGAACGTTGACATTCAGATTCTTGGTAATGTTCTGCTGACCGTGGTCACCCATGACCACAAAATCTGTATTGTCAAAATCACCGTATCGGCGGATGCTTTCCAGCAATACCCCGAATTCGTAATTATGTTTTCTCAACTGTTCCCGTGCTTCCTCACTGTAGACTCCGTTAACGTGTCTGGCACTGTCGAGGTCGCACATCTTTACAAACATTACATCAGGCTGCCCGTAATCACGGATGATGTCAGGAGCCAGTGCCATCGTGAACAGATCCAGGCTTCTGTCCTTACCCATCAGGTAACGGCCGTATTTCCAGAAATATCTTTCCATCAGCTCGTCAGAAGCGTTGTTGATCAGAAACTGTCCCGGATCATCTCCAATGTATTTTGCCGGTACGATCATCGGCATGTTCAGTCTGATGTTCTTATCCCCTCCGGTAACAGGCCAGCTCAGGGAGCAGGTAAGCAATCCTGCTTGGGCTGCATAATCGAATATGGTAGGGCATTTTATATCCGAACGCTGGTTATACCATGGAGCATTGGCATTTTCTACTTCAACCTTTGCGTTATGCGGTACACCGAACTTCTTTACTCTGTTACCAGTAATAATAGAGCAATGACATGGGTAAGTGTAACTTGGATAAATCGGTTCAATATGCTTGATATACGAACCTTTCTCGAACATCCATGCAAAGTTGCTCATGCGCTTCATACTCTCAATGTCGTATGTGGCAAGAGCATCAAGCATGAACACAAACAGCTTTCTTCTTGTCATTGCTCTATTCCTTTTTAAATTATTTTATTGTTTTTCTGCGTTAAGATTAATCGCTTAATGCAGCGTTTGCAGTTGCCTGTGCATCTGCTAATGTAGCTGCTGCATCTGCCTTGTCGATGATGATCTTCTTGATTGCTGCGACTAAGGCTTCCTTAGCTCCGCCTTCACCTGTTACGGATGGACGTGTGCCTGCAAATGACAGCATGCTTGCCAGTGCCTGGTTAGCGATACTGTTGTTGAAGTATTCCTTGTAAACTTCAGATTCTTCTACATCCTTGTATGGAGTTGAAGCACTGTACTTCTGGCAGAATGGTAAGTTGTTTTCTGCCTTGGTGAAGAACTTAACGAATTCTGCAGTTCCTGCATCTGTGACATCGTCCTTCTTGAAGCCGACTAATGCACGTGTAGTGATTTCAGTGTACTGCTTGCCGCCAGCTACCTGTGGAACAGGTCCTGTAACGATTGTGAAGCCGTTAGGTGTGATGTATCCCATACCTGCAGATGAACCCATGTAGCAGAAGTACTTCTGGTTGCCGAATGGGCCTGAATGATAGCCTTCTGAATCAACTAACTGGAAGTATCCAGCTTCTTCAGCATCTTTCCACCAGTTCAGCCAGTCAACGAACTTCTGATTTGTCCAGTCGTTAGCTGTCTTGTTGCTGTCGATGTACTTTAAGCCTAACTGTTCGAGAACAACGATACCGACTACATCCGGTGAGTCTGGTCCGAAGCCCATGATATCATTGCCTTCAGCCTTTTCGCCGTCAACTACAGTCTTGCATGCTGCCAGCAGTTCATCCCATGTCTGAGGAATTTCAAGATTGTACTTTTCCAGTAATTCCTTGTTGTAGAACATGATTGAACCAGTGATTGTAGCGATAACTGCATGTAAACCGCCGTCTGCATATTCAGTTGATGCTGCATAGACGCCCGGGCTTACGCGGTCCTTGTAATCGGCTGCTGAGAAGTACTTGCCATAGTCAAGTGCCAGTCCAGCATCGATGTAGTCCTGTGCAGTGTTTGGATATAACCATACCAG